>JANXYS010000501.1 GCA_025355935.1 Chitinophagales bacterium
TGTTGGGACAGCTGTACTTTCAACAGGTGTATACAGAAGTGCAGCCAATCCAAACGCTATAACAGAGATAACAATTCCTACCATAAAAATCGTATACGCCAGTCTTATCAATTTATATTTCTTACCAAGTACGGTTCCAAGATGATAAATATCCTGGACCATTGAGCTATATAAATAGTCTGCATCTTTCATCATAATCTTCATCGCTTCTTCATATTCTTTCAGGGGCATGCGGTGAAAATTTCCAAAGAACAAAAGATTGGTGCGCTTATTTTTAACATCCTCTTCATTAAACGTTCCGAGATTAACTTTCGGACGTGTTGCCAGAATAGCAATAACAATGGTTATCACGGTGCAGGTAAGAAAAATGAGCGTTGGGATTGTGAGGTAAGGGTCGGTTTGCAGTTTACGTAAAAGAACAGACAGTATCACAGATATAATAATTGCATTGACAGAAATCAGGATATTAGCTTTCGAATCAGCCATATCACTCAGTTTAATATGATTTGAGGAAGTGAGCCGGAGCATGGTTTGCATACCTTTTGTTGTACCGTCTTTTTCAGAAATTACTGCCTGGCGTTGTTTTTCCTTTTCCTTCTTCTCAGACTTTTCTGCGGACGAATCCTGGTTATCCTTTTGATGCGCTACCATTTGTAATTTTGTTTTCTCATCAAGCTTTTTCTGTAATTTTTTCATATTCTCATGCTTATCAGCTGTTAAAAGATCGATACAATAACTGGTGTAGTAATGATGGTGCTCGAGCATCTTGATGGCACCGCGGTTGAATGAATCTTTTGTGGTGCTGGGGTTTAAACCTTTCCATTCACCGAAAACTAATTTGTTAGTCCTTTTAAAATCATCGGTACCGAAATTGTATGTGTCCGCGTCGCACATTATTTGCTGTAGCAAGCCCTGAGGCTCAACCGCCCTGGCAGTTGACATTATGCACCCCGCAATTTCATCGATAATTGAATCATCTATTCCTAACTCAGTGGCGAACGTCCTCATTAATTCGGCGCTTTTTTTTTCATGAACCTCAGCAGGGACGAACAAGTAGCCGGTATCATGAAACCAGGCAGAAATAAATATCACTTGCATATCTTTTTCGTTCAATTGGTAGTGCGCGGCAATCTCCTTGGCTTTGTCAACCACATATTCTGTGTGCTCGAGATTATGAAATTGGAGTTGATTAGTGTCAGCATCGCGAAAAAGTTGCGACACGTGCTGCTCCGTTTTCTTAAAAATATTTACGTGATCCATTTTTTAGAATGTAAGATTAAACTTCGTTCCGATAGTGAAATTAAATAATTGATCTTCCGGGGAAATGCCCATAGTAGCAGATATCATAACCAGACTGTAGGGTACAAAATAAAATCCACCGCCATAAGAGTCATGCCATTTATTTGAACGTTCACCAGGATACCATACCCTACCTATATCGTAATAACCCATCACGCCAACGTCACCGGGCAAAATAAACGATTTTGATTTAAACAGTTTAACTCTCAGCTCGGTTCCACCATACGCGATGGATGTTCCGGAGAAGCGGTCTTTTCGATAACCGCGATTATAGTTATTTGCTCCAAGGGTTAATGCCTGGAAATACTCAGGATTGGAGGTAAATATTTTGCCAGCACCGGCCCGCAATACTGTTGTAACGCGGCTCGCATCCGATATAGTGGCATAAATGGTCATATCGGTAGTTGCCTTTGTAAGGTTGCGGCTATTCCCACCCATACCTTTAAGGGCAGTTAGCTCCGAATACCAGGTAATACCGCGTGACGGAAATAATGGGTTGTCAATATAATTTATGTCGAATTTCAATTTGCCGCCAAGGTAATCCTTAGTTGAATAAATACTGGAGGAATCATATCCAAGAACTCCAGGCTTGTTCAGGATCCGGGTTCTGTTGTCTGCAAAATCACTGATGTAGTGAAAATAGCTCGGTCCTGCCGATAGTTCGAAGTAATTAAAAAATCTTTTCCGAAGAAGTACCTCGCCGAGAATATATTTATATCGAACACGATAGTAATCCAGTGTGGAGTCTTTCTCATACTTGGTAGCGTTGCCAAAGCCGAAAAAGTTATTTAAGGTAGGACTGACGTATTCTGCATTTAAAAGCAAATCATTCTTGAAGACCACCTGGTTAAAAACGCCCATATACTTTGCTTGGAAGGCAGTTCGGGTAGGCGCAAATAACGTGATAAGTTTTTGGTTCGTTTTGTATGGTTCCTTACGGAATCCATGAGTAGTGATATTAAATCCGAGGCCGACTAAAAGTTTATCATCAGGATTATAGCCAAGATTTATCTGTGGGAATAAAATTTTATCATATTCATAACCGATACTTCTATAATCGAGAATGGAAGGGTTAGCCGAAAATTCTTTGTTAGTCCGATTTAACTTTATAAACTCATTTTTCTCCGTACTCAGATCGTACACAAAATTCTTGATATTTCCACGAAGGTCAAAAGTATCTGCACCTTTACCGCCAATAATTCGAAGCTTGATTTTGGACTTCAATCCGTCGTCAATTTTAAATTTATCAGCACCATTCAAACCATATAAAACAATTTCTTTTGTAATCTTATGGTCAAATGTGCGCCTGAACATAAGTGAAGCAGAATCGGTTTCATCGCTTTTTTTATATACAGACACTTTAAGATTTCCATGATCGTCTTCGAGGTGAAAATATTCTGGTTTGTTGCTGCCAATTACGGATACTTCTTTTGAAATAAATCTATAGTATTTTAAAGCCTTCTTGTCAAGCAAATCCCGCCTGCTAATAAGTTTGTGTACGAGGTTCGCCGAATCCATCCGGAATATCTCAGGAGGTAGTTCCTTCACGCCATCTATAATTACTTTATCCGTAATCTCTGCCTTAAAGCTGTCTATAGTTTTTTTCCAGCTGTTAATTTCAAGTGAATTCAAAAAGCTACGATCGAAATCCCGTGCTACAAAATTGAAGCCGTTAATGTCTCTGATATTGCTCTTGAAACCTTGTAAGAACGGCATTATCTTGCGCGACAGAAATTTTACCAGTAAACCATCCGAATTAAAAAAAGCCTGGTCTCGATCACGAGGTACGGGGTAGTATAATTTTCCTTTCCCAGTATCGCCTGTACCCCATTTCCACTGGTCAGCATGCCTGTCGAAATCACCAATCAGCATATCAAGTAAGCGAGCTTTCAGCACTGCCTCCTGGTCAATATGATGGTCGTTATCTTCATATAATTTGTTAAGTACTTTACTGGTACTTTTAGTGCTTGATCCGTCGGGAGTTGGATCCCTGTATTCCAGCATACAAACTGTATTTGCAAACATCTTCTGGTATTGTCCAAAAGCCGGATCATCCGGAACAAAGAAAAACTTTGGTTGTGAGGCCAATACCCCCACAGATTTAGCTAATGTAGGAACTACTAACGGTGCATAGGGATGGCTCGCAGATATCATATCCTGCACGATAGTTTGGGCAAGCGTTCCGCGAAGATTTTCTGGTAATGCTTTCTCCGGATCCTTATCAACTGTTCTTAACGTCCACTCTTTACCATCTTTAGCCAGTAATTTTAAAGACTTCGTTTGTTTTCCGCCGCCCAGGCTTACAATCTTAAATCCGCCCTGTTCCTTATTAATATTAAATTCTTTAAAAAGTACCGGTTTACTCCATTCAGCCCTGTAATTTTTTCCAAGAAAACCCCGCTTAAACCCGGAGTAATTCTTATACTTATCGCTGGCAGAAATTACGACAGTATCCTTAAAGGCGTACTCAATAACCCGGGTACTATCTTTTTTCTCTTCGGGAATATACTTAAAATTCAGAATGTTTTGGGTGAAAGCTTCCTGAACGCTATCACCGGCTACAATATAAAAAGTGGCGCGTACATTTTTATTTTTTGATATCTGCAAAGTGGCGAAACCAGTTTTACCGGATGCAAATAACGAATGCTTCCCTTTCGATACACGACTTGTCTTGCTCCCGCTTCCACTTACAATATAATTGTAGCCGCTATCCTGGATCATTTGCAGTGTGTGTTCGTGTCCTGACATAAAGATCACGTTTGGATGGCCCTTTACTACTTTTTCAACCTGGTTAATCATGGCCTGATATAAAGGGTGTTTAAGATCCTGGGAAGTTCCAAAAACAGCACGCGTTAACGGATACCCGGAGCCGATTATAGGAAGAGGTATATACAGGTTTGGAATGGCATCCGTAAACGGAAAAATATGTTGTTTCAGGGTAAAGTAGCCACCGTGCGGACCATAGCTTCTAAGGGGATGATGAAAAGCAAGCAATACGAGCTTCTTAGCATTCTTAGAAAGCATATCATCCAGTTGCGTAAGAACTTCGGCCTTTGTTTTAGCGGAGCAGTCTGACTCTATTCCGGGCTTTTCCTTATCATGGAGCCACCACTGGCTGTCCATCATTATAAGGGTTATATCATCATTGATTTTTACTTCGAAAGGCCCCGGACAGCCATCTCGCGGATACATTTTTACATAGTCGTCGCTCAGGATATCAATGTATGATTGAACCCGAAGAATAGATTCATATCCATTCTGTCCACCATTGGCCCAATCATGATTACCGGGAACAAAATAAACTTTGACCTTTGAATTCGGCGCGATATGTATTTGTGAATCGAGCGGTGCCTTTGCAATGTCGTATGTAGGCAACGCATCATCCGGCAAACCTGTTTTATATAGATTATCACCCAGGTATACAACAGTAGTTTTTTCATTTAATGGAATGTGCTTTTTAACAGCATTTACTACAGGATGCCTGCCTGCTGTTAGCTGGCCGGCATCGCCGATCAAAACTATGGTGGCCTGTAAACTATCCTGGGCTAAGAGAGATCCGCAAATACTGGTAAACAATAAGGTCATTACACAAAACTTCGTCATTTCTTTTTATTTTTTAAAAGCAATAATGTGGCAAATCCATCCTCGGCAAATTCATTGGAAATTATAAGATCTCCGGCAGGAGTAAATGCTATACCCTCTGGCTGCTTGTAATCGATTGGATTCAACTTATAGAATTCTTTGAAGGCGCCATTTGCATCCATGATAACCACAAGTTTTTGAATAGAAGATATAATATATAATTCTTTGGTGATGGGGTTAA
This sequence comes from Chitinophagales bacterium, assembly GCA_025355935.1. Taxonomy (GTDB): domain Bacteria; phylum Bacteroidota; class Bacteroidia; order Chitinophagales; family Chitinophagaceae; genus Ferruginibacter. The sequence goes on from JANXYS010000501.1 coordinate 5,123, forward strand.
TGGCGGCAGCCGAAGGTTTAAGATGCTTTTCGATTCCCAGTTTCTGCATCAGTGGCGCCATGTCAAATACTATTCCCCTGGCAAAACTCTTTGCGGAATCTGCTGTATTGAAATTGTAGGAAGTAAGCGTTTGTTTTGAGTCTTCCTGACAATCCTTGCAGATAAGGGTAATAATGGAGGAATCCGGTGATTTGTATAATATTTCAAATTCACCTGTATTATCAGATTGCGCAGAAAATTTGGTAGTATTGATGGCAATCTTGTCCCCGTTAAATTTCAATTCAACAATATCTCCATTACTTACTAAAACAAAAAAAGTACTATCGTGCAGTACTATATCTTCATAATCACGCTTCTTATCAAATTTCCACTTTTTTAATTTCTGCGGATTTTTTAGTGGTATTTTATACAGCATCCCGTCTTCATCAACTATTGCGAAAACACTTGTATCCTTTGGATAGTATGCAATGCCTGAGATTTCATCAAGATCTGCCGGAAGCTTTAGTACTTTCGGATGTGAAAAATTATACATATCCGAATCCGAGTAATTTTTTCTACTATCACCGGTAGAGCATGCGCAGAATATACAACAATAAACTACAAAAACGCAGGTGGGGCAACGCTTCAACAACAATTTCATTCAGTTAAATTAGTGTAACAGTTCAACTTTTGCAAATATCATGCTAATTAAACATGTGAATAATATCGAAAAATAATTGACAAAACCTACTCTTTTATGAATCCCCATAAGTTTTTAAGGGAGTTAAATTGACCTTCAGAAAGTTGCTGTTGATCATAGTGACCAGCCGCACTTTTTTGTCGGAATGCTTCGTATAGACTTACCGCACATGCTACCGATATATTTAGTGATTTAATGATCCCGACCTGGGGTATGATAAAGTTTCCATCAACCATACTCATTATTTCTTCGCTCACTCCGCTATGTTCATTTCCAAAAACGAGGGCCACGCTCTCGGTAAGATCTAACTGATAAAGATCAACAGCATCATTGCCAAGATGAGTAGCATAAATTCTATTAAAATTTTTTCTCAAATCAGTAAAACAGAGACTTGCTTCAGTATATTGGTGAATACTTAACCATTTATCTGCGCTTGAAGAGCTTTTCGCCCCCCATTTCTTGTGAGCATCTATTTTTGTATTTAAAATATAAATATCCTGAATTCCTACGGCATCACAGGTACGCATAACGGCGGAAATATTATGTGGGTCAGATACATTTTCCAGGACGATTGTGAGAGCAGGTTGACGTTTGATCAACACATTTGTAAGTCGTTCACTTCTTTCCGGCGTCATGCTGCGAAAGTCTGAATAAACCACCTTTCATCAAAATATTTTTTATCAATAGCTTTCAATCCTTACATTTAATGATAAATTATCTTAAGATGAAAAAAATAGTTTCTTTAAGTTTGAGCGCTGTGCTCCTCTTTAGTTGCCAGACGAAAAATCGTTCGTCCGGGTCAGCTTCTAAACCCGACATTCTGGCTTCGCACATTGATAGCACAGTAAAACCCGGGGACGACTTTTTTCTGTACGCTAATGGTGGATGGATAAAGCATACGCCTATCCCTGATGCCGAAAGCAGCTGGGGTATTGGGCAATTGGTGCAGGATGAAATTTATGCACGACTTAAGAAAATTAATGAAGATGCTGTCAAAGAAAAGACAACTGCAGGTTCCGTAACACAAAAAATCGGCGATTTTTGGAAGAGCGGGATGGACAGCGCAGCTGTGGAGGCAGCAAAACTTTCTCCACTAAAAACTGATTTTGACGCCATTGATGCTATTTCAACGACAGAGCAACTAATAACTACCGGCGCGGCCCTGCAAATTAAAGGGATCAATTGTTTCTTTGGAAATAACGTTGGGCAGGATGATAAAAATAGTGATATAATGGCGTTTATTTTGTCGCAGGGTGGTATCGGTTTACCAAATCGTGATTATTATTTTAATACGGATGAACGAACAATCAAAG
>JANXYS010000217.1 GCA_025355935.1 Chitinophagales bacterium
TGTAGCCTGGCGTAATTTATTAATATCTGCTGCTGTTATAGTTGCACTCATGATAAATTTCCCTTTCTGCGTTAGCAGAGTTAGATTTAAAGTTTACAATTTAGTTCAAACCGCTCATTGATTTCTTAATGAATGGCGGGGTCGTACAAGTTAGAATTACAACGTTCACTACACAAAAAAGTGACTACGCAGGATAATCCAGTGCACCTTCTATAGCGTTTGAATCTTCGTTGGTTGTGATAAACGAATGATACAAGTTAGCGTGCGCCACCTGGAGCTCCACCACCCGCTGGCCTTCTGCCACCCGCAGATGGACCCGGTACACGACGTTTAGCTGGAGCACCACCACGGGCAGGGCCACCGGCACCACGCCTGTTACGGTCGTCGCCTTCGCCGGCTTTTTGCTCAAAGCGGGCTGCTTTTGCTTCTGCGCTTTCTTCACTTTCGTCGCCACCATCCTCATCTTTGTTGGCCTGACGTTCTGCCAAACCTTCTGCGATGGCAGCGGTGATATAATTAACGATAATTGCAATTGACTTGGTTGCATCATCATTTGAAGGAATCGCAAAATCAACTTTGTTAGGATCAGAATTGGTATCAACCATTCCGAAAGTGCTAATGTTTAAACGCTTTGCCTCAGATAGAGCGATATGCTCATGGCCAATATCAACCATGAAAAGAGCTGCAGGTACACGGGAAATCTGAGCGATACCGCCAAGAACCTTATCCATTTTATCTTTCTCGCGTGTAAGCGTCAGACGTTCCTTTTTGTTGAGGTTTTCGGCGCTACCGTCCCCAAGCATTTTTTCAATGCTCTGCATTTTCTTTACGCTTTTGCGAACAGTATTAAAATTGGTCAGCATACCACCCAACCAGCGTTCAGTTACGAATGGCATGTTCACGCGTTTAGCGCTTTCCATTACGATCTCTTTAGCTTGTTTTTTTGTGGCAACAAACATGATCTTTTTACCGCTGCGGGCAATAGCTTTAAGAGCCGATGCTGCTTCCTGTAATCCTTCAACCGTTTTATTAAGATCTATAATATGGATCCCTTTCTTCTCGGCGAAGATGTAAGGAAGCATCTTTGGATTCCACTTTTTCTTTAAATGACCAAAGTGAACGCCTGCTTCTAAAAGCTGTTGCTGTAAGGAAGTGTTATTTTCCATTGTATGTTATTGAAGTAATTTTTAATATTGATATATAATACATCATCCCGGATAAGAATCTTTTCAGACATCCAAGACCAAGCATTCGCGATGTTCTGATTAACGCTTGCTGAACTGGAAGCTTTTCCTTGCCTTTTTGCGACCTGGTTTTTTCCGCTCAACGCTACGTGGATCACGCTTTAAAAGACCTGCAGCTTTCAGAGCCGGACGGTAGTCAGCGCTTACTTCAAGTAATGCACGGGCGATACCTAATTTTGCAGCTTCAGCCTGGCCCTTAACTCCACCACCTGTGGCGTTAATAACAATGTTGAATTTGTCGGTGCTTTCAACAGTTTTTAGAGGAGCTTCAACCTGGTTTTGCAGGTATACTAGCGGAAAGTATGTTTTGTAGTCTTTACCGTTAACTGTAATGGTTCCTTCGCCACGGCTAAGGAAAACACGTGTTACAGCCTCTTTTCTACGGCCAACTGCGTTTTTTTGCTTTTCCATTTATGATTATTTTTTAGAACCTGGTTGAGCAGGTGTAAGTTTTGTGAAAGTTAATGCTGATGGCTTTTGTGCTCCGTGTGGATGTTCTGCACCCTGGTAAACAAATAATTTTTTGTACATCTGGCGTCCCAGGCGATTTTTTGGCAACATACCTTTAATGGCTCTTTCGATAACCACTTCAGGGCGGCGTTTCAACAGGTCCTTTGCTATTTCAGCTTTTTGACCACCTGGGTAGCCGCTAAAGGTTAGGTATTCTTTATCGTCCATTTTAGTACCCGTGAATTTTACTTTTTCACAGTTGGTAACAATAACGAAGTCTCCGCAATCAACGTGTGGAGTGTAATAGGCTTTGTTCTTACCACGGAGAACGGACGCAATTTTTGCGCACATACGACCAACGGTTTGATTAGTACCGTCCACAACGTACCAGTCGTGTTTTACGGTAGCCTCGTTCGCATGTTTAGTGGTGAAATGTAATTTGCTCATTGTTCTATTTTTAAGTTTGCCCGGCTATCCCCGGGACTTTTTTAATTTGGAGTGCAAAGGTAGGTGGAGTAAAGGAAAATAAAGCAATAATCGTAGAAACTTTTTGGAGCAGTGTGTATAATACATTGGTATTCAGTAAAAAATCTGAGTGATTTTTAAAGTGCTCCCGTTGGGTAGAGCGATTACTGGGTAAATTTTTAGAATTTTACGGGTGTCAACCTTATAAAGTTGACAACTTGAAACACCATGTTTACATGTGTAAATCCTCAGTTGTCGGAATTAGCCTGATGCCAGGTGGCGGTGGATGAAATATATTAATCTTGAGCTTCTGAATACAAATCTAAGGGGTGTCAACTTTATAAGGTTGACAACTTGAAACATCAGAAAACCATGTTGAAATCACCCGTGTCAAAACGAATTGATTTTATAAATTCGGATATGCCAATTCCCATACGGTATAGAGCCAGGTTTATTGAGAATCAATATTATCATGTGTTTAATCGAACCAATAACAAAGAACTATTATTCCTATCTGATGAGAACAGGCATTTCTTTTTAAGAAAGTTCGAAAAGCATTTGTCGCTATATCTGGATACAATTTGCTGGACCCTGCTCAACAATCACTTCCACTTTTTCGTGAAAGTCAGAGCGAAGGCAGATATTATAGATTCCTTATTGAAGATTACTAAACTTCTTCGCCCCGATCAAACACAATACCTGGCAGGGGACGCTTCCATTAATACGCTGCTCCAGAATTCATTTAAGCGTTTTTTTCAATCCTATGCACAGTCTTTTAATCGGGAAAATAGCCGTTCAGGCAATCTCTTTCGGAGACCTTTCCGAAGGGTAGTAATTTTCAATGAATCTTACTTTACTGCAATAATTATTTACATTCATACGAACGCCTGGAAACATGGCTTATGCAGTGATTTTACTAATTATGAGTGGAGTTCTTATCAATCTTTCCTTAAAGAAACAAACATCAACCTGATCCGAAAAGACGTAATAGAGTGGTTTGGGGGAATGGAGCAATTCGCGATCATCCACCAAAATTCAGCACCCATTTATAAAAATTTAGGATTGTAAAAGATATCTGCGAGCTGAACAGCTTGGAAGGGCGACAACATCAACTTATTTTAGCAAATTTCAACGTGAAACGGTCTACACCTCGGGTGTCAACTTTATAAAGTTGACACCCGTGATAAAATACACAAAAGATGCCACCCCTAAAACTCACCACTCGCACCACCGCCGCCAAAGCTACCACCCCCAAAACGCGTTTCGGGGACAGGTTGTGCGGCTGACATAGTCTCCGAAATAATTAAGCCCTCCACATTCATACCATCCACTTCAGCATCATTGGCAGGCAGAGATGTAAACCCCCTTCGCGGAATCTTCAGGTACCTGGTAAGAATATAAGCGCCCATCAATAAAATGCCGCCGCCTAATAACATCATATAATCGAGGGGCATAATGGTATAGTAGTACCGCACACTAATTACGCTCACCGCTAATAATAATAATCCAACTCGCAATGGAGTGCGATCTTTTCTTGAAACTCCACAAAGGATGTAAAGGATAGGAACAAGCACCGTACAGGACCAAAAGAATGATCTCCAGGGAAGAGAATGTCCGGGAGACAACCGTAGCCCAAACCCCTTAATACTAATCTCCCGCACAACAAAATAATTGACCGACATATAAAAAGCGATAAGGCCAATAATAGAAAGGACAACCATACACGAACGATAATATCGATGGCCTGCCTGGCTCAAATAATACTGGGAATAGAAATAAAACAATGCCGCTGTAGCCATCGAGACGAACGGAAACAATAACCTTCCAATTTCTCCATATCTAATGCAGGTAAAAAAAAGCAGTGAAAAAAATGCAGATGCTGATACTAATACCATTGCACTGTCGATGAACCGGATTATAAAGTAGATAGAAAGCAGAAGTATAATCGCACAATTGGCCTGCGGTCTAATGTCGTAAAGCCCATTCCACCCAGCCAGCATCAACGCTCCCGAAGACCAAAGAAGCGCCGCATCAACACCGGAATGATAATGCTTTTTCTTTTGGACAAAGTACTCCAAAACAGCATAAATAGCCAGGCTGCAGAAAATCAATATGGTTGAAAACTCATGCCCAAAATTATTATCTGTTACGAGAACGATTAATCCAACCGAAAAAAGAACAATGATGACGGTAAGAACAAATAAACCAATACTTATAAAAAAGTTTGGAGAAAAAAAAATAACCGGGTACGTCTTTTTGATAGAATCCATTTCATCACGTGTTATTAACCCAAACGAGTACGCTTGTCGCGCTTCATGCTGAATTTCGTCATTCCTTAACGCCTCGATGCTAAATGCAATCATAGCTTTTTAAATTTTCGGTTAGTCTTAATCAGGAACATAATCATACTTGCCGCCGCAGCGATAAAATAAACGCAGCTGAGATACGCACCATTAATATCCATATTAGCAACATCAAAAATAAGTTTCATTATCACATAGCTTAAGCCGATAAATCCGTATAAGGTGAGCAACAGGATGAAATAAAAAGCACTTTCTTTTAAGGCCTTGCGGTAATAAAAAACAGCGATGGAGGCAAGTAAGGCTAACCATAATAAATAACCGGATTTAAAATGAAACATACCTGCCAGGCAGGATATAAAAATTAAGTGCGTGGCAAAATTCGTGTAGGTAAATTCAAAATGTGCTTTGATGTTTCGACGCTTTGAGAGATACCCGACACATAAAAGAAAAATGGCTAAGGCAAGCCCTGTAAAGATGAGCCTTTCATTTGTAAAATCATTATCGGTTAATACTCGGGTGGGAGTAACCGCAATCCCCACCCACGTTGCAAGATTTACAATCGCCATGCTTAGAACGCCGAGATGATC
>JANXYS010000227.1 GCA_025355935.1 Chitinophagales bacterium
CTATTATATGGGCACAACCGGTGGCGGATTATGGAAGACAGATGATATGGGCATTACATGGAATAACGTTTCCGACGGGTTTTTTAAAACAGGTTCTGTTGGTGCTGTGTCTGTGGCTGAAAGTGATGCTAATGTAGTGTATGTAGGTATGGGTGAACATGCAGTACGTGGTGTAATGACTAGTAGCGGCGATGGTGTTTATAAATCTACAGATGCAGGCAAGAGCTGGAAAAAAAAGGGGCTTGATCTTACCCAGCATATTGCCCGTGTGGTCATCCATCCAAAAAATCCGGACATTGTCTTTGTCGCAGCACAGGGGGCTTTGTATAGCAAATCAAAAGAACGGGGTATTTATAAATCAACTGATGGTGGTAATACCTGGAAAAATGTATTGTATGTAGATGATAAAACAGGCTGTGCAGAATTATCAATGGATATGAATAACCCATCCATTTTGTATGCAGCTATGTGGGAGCATGGGCGCCAGCCGTGGAAAGTAACGAGCGGTGGCCCCGGCAGCGCATTGTATAAATCAACTGATGGCGGAGAGCATTGGGGAAGAATGCAGGAAGGTCTGCCAAAAGAAATGGGTAAAATGGCCATTGCGGTTTGCAGGTCTAATTCAGAAAAAGTATATGCATTAATTGAAAGCGACTGGGACAAAGAGGCTGGCGGTTTATATGTTTCTAACAACGCAGGTAAAAGCTGGAACCAGGTAAGCAGCGATCACCGAATTATTGGAAGGGCATGGTATTATATAAAATTGTTTACCGACCCTAATGATGAAAACGTGCTTTATGTGATGAATGCCCCGGCCATGCGCTCTATTGATGGTGGAAAAACCTGGGAAAATATTTCGGCAACTCACGGCGACTATCATAACCTCTGGATAAATCCAACCAATTCAAACAACATGATCATTGCAGATGATGGTGGGGCAGCCATTACTTTTAACCGGGGTAAAACATGGAGCTCACAAAACAATATGCCTACAGCACAGTTTTACCGTATTAATACAGACAATCAGTTTCCATACCATATCTATGGAGGTCAGCAGGATAACAGCTCTGTAAATATTACCAGCAGGGAATTGGGCAGTGCCGGTATCAGCAATACAGGCTGGACTTCTTCTGCCGGTGGCGAGAGTGCTTTTCTTGCATTTAATCCTGATGATCCGCAATTTGTTTTAGGCGGAAGTTACCAGGGCACTATTGAGGTACTGAATACAAAAGCAAAAGCCAGCACAAACATTATGGCGGCACCTATTCAATACCTTGGCCGGGATGCAAAAGATATCAAATACCGTTTTAACTGGAATGCTCCCATCGTCTGGAGTAGGCATGAACCCCCGTCCGACCAGGGCATCCGGGCGGGTAATGTATATTATCATGGCTCACAATATTTATTAAAAACAACCGACATGGGTAAAACATGGACGGAAGCTTCACCGGATCTTACCCGCAACGAAAAAGAAAAGCAGGGACGGCCCGGTGTTCCATTTACCAACGAAGCTGTAGGTGCAGAAAATTATGGCACACTTGCCTACGTAATAGAATCACCATTTGAAAAAGGTGTAATTTATACAGGCAGTGATGATGGGCTGGTTCATATTACAAAAGATGGTGGCGCACATTGGCAAAATATTACACCCCCAGGTTTGCAGGAATGTTTGATAAATGCCATTGAAATTTCACCGTTTGATAAAGCCACTGCATACATAGCCACTACCCGTTATAAATTTAATGATCATACACCGGGTTTGTTTAAAACTACGGACTATGGTAAAACCTGGAGTAAAATAAACAATGGTATTCCTGCCAATGCTTTTACCCGTGTGGTAAGGGAAGATGATCAGCGAAAAAATCTGTTGTTCGCAGGCACAGAACTGGGTATATATATATCTTGGAATGGTGGAAAAGAGTGGGTGCCTTTTCAATTAAATTTTCCTGTAACACCTGTTACAGATTTAAAAATTCACCAGGGTAATTTAATTGCTGCCACATCCGGACGTTCGTTTTGGATACTGGATGATTTGAGTTTGATTCGTCAGTATAAAAAAGATACCTCCAATATTATCATGTTTGAACCATCGCCTGCTTACCTTGTAAATGGCAGCAGCGAACTGGATGAAAGCAAACCTGATTTTGACGGAACCAGTAAATACCGTGGTGTAAACCCGGCTACCGGCGTGGCGATCTATTATCAACTTCCCAAAATAAAAGATACAACTGCTGTTGTAACAATGGAAATAAAAGATGCAGACGGAAATGTTGTACATACTTTCAGTTCAAAAGCAGACAGTAACTATAAAAAATATGATGGCGCTCCGCCGCAGGAACCTGTATTAAACAAAGCGAAAGGGCTTAACCGTTTTGTATGGAACATGCGCCACGCCACCATTCCGGGCATACCAAATGTGTTTATAGAGAGTAGCTACCGTGGTCATAAAGCCATACCTGGTACCTACACTATTACATTAAAAACAGGCGAACAACAAGCAATCACCAAAGCAATTATTTTAGCCAATCCATTATATTCAACCACGCATGCAGCATATACAGCTTACAATAGCACCATGAGTGCTATGGAAGCAGACGTTACCCTCATGCATAAAATGATCAATATAATGGATGCCAAAAGAAGCCAACTTGAACAACTGCTGGCTACACTTTTACCTGAAAAATATACCGCCATTAAAACAGGGGGTGCCGCATTGGTAAAACGCATGAAAGCCTGGGATGAAGAAATGATTCAGCGGAAGTCAACAGCTTACGATGATGTAGAAAATTTCCCCAATAAATTTTCTGCCAATTATATGTTTCTGTTGAACCAGTCAGAGAGTGATATTCCGGGAATCAATCAGCCTGCCCTCGACCTTTTAAAAGAATTAAATGCACAATGGACCTTATTAAAGAACAAGGGTACTGATTTACTAAATAACGATATTCCTGCCTTTAATCAAATGCTGTGGCAGGCAGGCGTGGGTGCTATCTGGAAGGATTAAGAAGTGTTTTTGTGCGGTGTTATTTTTTTAAATATTACCAGGCATCAAATTTAGAGCTGGGGCATGGATGATAAATAGAACGCTCTATTTTACTGCATTTTTGTAAACTTATTTTACCTTATCACCGCAAAGCTATACATCAATCAGGCTATTCACATAGTGTATATTTGTTTGATAACAAATAGTTTTTTCACAAACTCTCGTTATGCGTCATTTTAAAATAGCAATCAGCCAATGGATGCAAGTAGAGAGACATTAGAGACCTGGAATAAAAATGCTTCGTTATATCAAGACAAGTTTATGGACTTGGACTTGTATAATGAAACCTACGACTATGTTTGCAAATCGCTTACAGACAAAGCTGAAGTATTAGATATCGGATGTGGCCCAGGAAATATTACAAGATACTTACTATCAAAAAGACCCGACCTCAATATCTACGGAATTGATATCGCATTTAATATGATATCGCTTGCTAAAAAAAATAATCCGACTGCAAATTTTAGTGTGATGGATTGCAGACAAACTAGTCAGCTTACCACAAAATTCGACGGGATAATTTGTGGATTTTGCCTTCCTTATTTATCACAAACTGAAAGTACAAAACTAATTTTTGATGCATACAATCTGCTAACCAAGGACGGTCTGATTTACCTAAGTTTCGTTGAAGGGGATCCAAATAAATCTGGCTTTCAAGTTGGTAGTAGCGGTGATAGAGCCTATTTCTACTACCACACTTTGGAGCATTTAAAAATACAACTTGCCGAAAATGAATTTGAAGATCCAACAATATTTGAGGTTGGGTATGAAAAATCAAAGTCACAAATTGACATCCATACAATACTGATAGCGAGAAAAAAAACCACTGCATAACACGGGGGCTGGCCACTACTTGGGCTGCAGGAAACCCTGGTTCAGAAGTCGCAGTATCACTGGACAGTTGTTCGGGCTTCACAAGCAACTCTGGACTAAGTATTAATCATCAACTTTTATTTCTATTTTCATC
>JANXYS010000228.1 GCA_025355935.1 Chitinophagales bacterium
CAGCTTTGAAAGCAGCTCCTGGGCCTTAACCCTATCTTGCGGAAGAGCTTTCAAAAATATCTTAACGAGCTCATTTGATTTTCCCTGGAAGAAAAACTGGTTGATCATTGTATTCGGGTTATCAGCATTAAATTTTTCGAGGCTGGTTAACACAACCAGCATAGCGAGACGGGCAGCGGACTCATCTTCAAACATCTTATCAAGGCCCTGCCGATAATATTTATAATATACGTCCTGCATCACAGCATATCGTGGATTGAGCAGGTTTTCTGTTAACCAATAACGGTTACGCACACCATCAAAGGCTTTCCATCCGCTAATGCCTCTGCCTTCAGGCGCATTGTTTACAATGTTCTGTGCCTTCTGTAGAAATGGAGTTCCTCCGCCCTGAGAAAATGACATATAATCAAATGCAAGTATCGTGTTGGCATAATATGCAAGCACTGCCGTAAGATTTGAGACAAGAGCATCGTTTCCTGATATGCGATTTTCATTATATTCCAATTGCTGGAACTCTACATATTTGAAAATCACATTATCATCCTTAAAGTTAATGAGCGGTGAAACGTAAGAGGTGTTGAAGACAGGCCGTGCGGCTTGTATGGTTAAAGAAGCAGTGTAAACATTTGGTTCTGAACCCTGCTCGAGGTTTATCAAAAAGTTACAGTCGATTTTTTCATTAGGCGCAAAAGCATCGGTAGACCATTTGCGATTATTAATAAAGTTGCTTATAGCTGTCTGCAGAGTAGAAAACACATTCCTGTTTACAGAATTGCCAACCCGACCCGCAATTACTGTGACCTTGGCGTTCAATTCCTGGGCATTTATGCCGCCAGAAATTCCGGCAACTAATAGCAGAAGTAAGATTTTTTTATACATGGTATACTTTGAGAATCGTATTTACAATATCAGTTGCAACTGCCGACTTTAACTTTGTTTCAAATTTATATTCATTTTCTCCCTGGTCAAAAATAGTAATTTTGTTAGTCTCCTTCCCAAAACCTGCGCCCTGATCCCGAAGGGAATTCAAAATAATGAGGTCTGCATTTTTCTTTCTTAGTTTTTGAAGTGCGTGTTCTTTTTCATTATCAGTTTCTAACGCAAACCCAACTAAAAACTGACCATCATTTTTCAACCCCCCAAGGGTTTTCAGTATATCTGGTGTCTGCGTAAGTTCAATCGTGATGTTGTCGTTCAACTTTTTAATTTTTTGCGCAGAAGCTGTTACCGGTGAAAAGTCTGCAACCGCCGCGCACATAATAGCAATGTCAGTCTGGGGGAAAATTGTCAAACACGCGTCTAACATTTCCCGTGCGGAAGTAACCCGTATGACTTCCATACCTGCCGGGACGGCCTCGGCGGTTGGGCCAAGTACAAGGGAAACTGAGGCACCTCTTGCCATGCACTCCTTCGCAAGCGCAATTCCCATTTTGCCGGTGGAATGATTCCCAATAAATCTTACCGGGTCAATTTGCTCATGAGTTGGGCCCGCAGTAATAAGGACTCTTTTGCCTATCAGTTCCTGTTTACAGAGAAAAAATTTTTCCAGCCAGGCAATGATTTCTTCTGGTTCGGCCATCCTGCCTTGCCCCGATAACCCGCTTGCGAGTTCCCCGTTATTTACCGGAATCAAATGATTACCGAAAGAAAGTAGCTTATTTATATTTTGTTTAGTTGATTGGTGGATCCACATGTCTTCATCCATCGCAGGAGCCACTACTACCGGGCATGTTGCCGACAAATAAACAGCTAATAAAAGATTATCACAAATACCATTAGCCATCTTAGCAAGTGTATTACAACTTAAAGGAGCAAGCAACATTATATCCGCCCATCGGCCAAGCGCAACATGGTTCGCCCAGGTTTCATTTTCTGACAGTTCAGACAGTACCTGGTTTTTTGATAAAGTTGAAAGTGTCAGAGGAGCAATGAAATTAGAGGCGGAAGTTGTCATGATCACTTTGACTTCTGCACCGGCTTTTATAAGCAGCCTTACAATAAGTGCGGCTTTATATGCAGCAATACTCCCGGTAATACCGAGGATAATTTTTTTCCCTTTTATCATAAATAAAAAACGACGGTAAACTACCGTCGTTAAAATTATAACTTCTTATTGAAAGCCTGCGTTAAAATTCCTGGCTGTAAATGCAGTGCCGATACCAGGAAACGATGAGGTAATATACCTTAACTAAACAGGTCTTCATCATTTTTACGGAAGTAAACTTTATCTTCCATAAATTCTGTTGTAGCAAGCAATGCCGGATTTGGCATGCGCTCATAAGCACGTGAAATCTCTATCTGCTCCTTATTTTCATGGATCTCTTCGAGGCTATCAGTATGGCTGGCAAACTCTTCAAGTTTACTATGCAATTCTTCCTTAATAGTAATGTTTATTTGATTTGCACGTTTTGCAATGATCGCAATAGATTCGTACAGGTTACCCGTTTTATTTTTCAGGTCAATCAATTTTTTTGGTTCTACCGAACTGCTGGTATTAGAACTTAACTGCCGACGTAGCTTGCTCATTTTGTATATCTTTTATATGATTTTTGCTTAAATTACTATACTCTTCTGCTTCTTTCAAGTTCTTACTCTCAGGGTATCTGTCTACAAAATCCTGGTACTCCACAGACACTTTTTCGTACCGTTCAATTTGTTTTTCCGGTACACTAAGCTTAGCAAAACGATAATATGACTTTACAATCATCATCTTGTAATCCTCGCCTTTACCTGATTCAGGGTAGTTATTAATCAAATCCGCAAAGGCAATTGCAGAAGCCCGAAACTGCCCCAGGTTGTAATATAATTCTGCAGATCTGTAATCTTTCTGCTCAAGCTTGGCGCGGCATAAGTCAATAATAGCAGAAGCTTCTTTATTCCTTGCAGAACCCGGATGCGTATTAATAAAGCTTTGCATCATGTTCATTGCCTTCACTGTGCTCACCTGCTCAAGTTCTAACACCGGGCTTTGTTTGTAATAACAAAATGCCCTCATATAATCTATCTCTTCCGCCCTTGCACTATTGGGAAAAACTTCCAGATATCCCTTAAAAAGATTCTCCGCATCCTTATAAGCCTTCTGATAAAAAAACGTATAACCGTATTTGTAATAAAGATCTTCAAATTTCTCCGTTCCTTTAAAAGCGGGGAACAAACTCTCATACAACTGCTGGGCTACACGATACTTTTTCTTTGCGTAGTACTCATCCGCCTTAACAAGCTTATAATCTATGTCTTTACTTTTTTCAACTTTGTTGTACCCGCTGCATGAAGCAAACATGATCGCGATAAGTAACAGCCCAATAATTTGTCTCACTGATTTCATAAAGATGTGCAAAATTAACTGATTTTATTCAAAAATGAGCCTTATTTGATAATTCTCCAAAATAAGGTCGTTAAGGAAACTATAAAGACCGCTGGCGGTCATACATAAAAAAACCCTCCCAAAAAAGGGGGGGTCTATTCATTGAGCAAAAAGTGGAATAAAACTTATATTAGTTAGACTTAATGTCTAGCGTATTTTTGTCTCCACCACCAACTTCGCAATTAGTAGTAACTCTGTCTGCACTGATTCCTTCTTTTTCAACAAGGTATTGTTTTGCAGCTTCAACTCTTTTCTGACATACAGCCTGTGACGCTTTAGAAGCTTCAGGATAACCGTTTATCGTGATATTACAAGTTGGACTTGATTTCATTTTAGATGCCACTGTAGCAAGTAAAGCTTTTGCATCACTAGTTAAACCAGGAGCATTGCCCTTAAATGATACACTTGGATAGTCGCTAGGACAAGCGTGCTTCATAGAATCCATCATTGCCATGTTTTTGCAACATTCTGGATCTGGACATTTACCAACACCATCAGCATCAACTGGTTGACATTCTGTTGGAGTAATCAATTGTTTATCCTTACAATCCGGAACACCATCACCATCAGTATCTTTAGTTACACCGTGAGTATCAACAGGGCAACCAGCGGGAGTATTTGGTTCGCGATCTAACTGATCAACAACACCATCGCCATCAGCATCATCAAATACTGGTTTTGGTAATTTCATGTGCTTTGGATTGTTGATCTCGCTGTAGGCGTAATCCAAAGGATTCAACCACCATAAAGGCTCAACTGATTTTGCACCAAGATTAAAGTTTAAACCAAGTGAAACGTAGTTGTAAGCATCAAAGTCGCGGGTAAGTACCGGATCGCCACTTGGATGTTCTTCCCAACGTTGTCCGTCTAAAAGATCATCTTTTACGATAGAATAACGATCTTCAAGAGCTAGATTAATACGCTTGCTAAGTTTAAAAGCAACACCGCCTAACACCGTTCCGGATGCACGCAATGTTTTGTTTTTACCAAGTTTAGCACGACGAGATCCTTGTGATTCACCCCTTGTTTCGTAAGTGTCATCCATCCCGTCTTTCAACGCTTTCAGGATCTTTCTACGATTAGAATAACCTTGTGGAACAGTTGTAAATACATTTCTGAACAAAGCAGCATAGGTATTATTGTTACCATCAAGTGCATTTACTTTTACTTCATATGCTGTCGCACCAACACCCAGGCCCGCATAAACTACTATGCCGGTTTTTTGTTTGTGAAACCGGATATTGTTTAATGTGAAAATACCCTGCAGACCTAAATCCTGGATATTTGTTTTGTAATTGTAGTAAACGATATCCTGACCGCCAGTGGCTATTGGACCGCCAAATCCAAGACGATATTCTGAGTTGCCGGCATTATCTTTTTGAATTGAACCATACCTGTCCCAGGCTGGATTTCTTGAAAAGTTTTCTGCAGCACCGTAGTTCATCCCCTTTGGATTGGCATACAGGTATTGCAAACGAAGAGAAAAAACATAGCCAAACGCTTTCCTTACGTGAGCCGCAAAGCCTAACGCTGGAAATTTTGCAGTAACATCACTTGCGAGACTCGGAAACCCACCAGACACACCAACTTCCCACATATTGCGAGGCTTAGCCGGGAAATTGTATGAATTGTTCCAAAACTCATTCTGCTGAGGCATCTTCTTAGCTGAGATGACAGAAGAGTCATAGATATCATAACCACTTCCTGATTGTGCGAATGCTCCTGCCGTAAGTAGCATACACACCATTAATAATAATTTGTACTTTTTGCTTGCCATAACTTAATGATTGATTAGTTTCTGATTTATACGAGTTGATTAATGTGCAAATTTATTGTATTGATAACCAATATACAAATTTTTTTAGCATTTATTTATAGCTGTAGTTTTTGTTTATAACACAATAATTATTATCAGGGGAAACCCCTAACAATTCACAAGCATACCATAAATTTTATGCCAAGTTAATGAAATGCAAAATTTTGTTTGCTGAAGCTCCCTCCTGCACTATATTGCTTCTTTTTTAAAATGAATTTTGTAAATAACATCATAGGGATTGAATTAAAGACTTTTGAGAAAAAGTTTTCACAAGCTGTTGAGAGTAATACCCCGTTACTCGACCGGATCATGAAGTACATTATTAAGCGAAAAGGAAAGCAACTGCGCCCTATGTTCGTATTCCTGAGTGCAAAATTGCATGGTGAGGTCAACGAAAGTACTTACCGGGCCGCGGCGCTCGTTGAAATGCTACATACTGCGACGTTGGTTCATGACGATGTTGTAGATGAAGCTTATGAACGCAGGGGATTTTTTTCTGTTAATGCGATATGGAAGAATAAGATAGCAGTGCTGGTTGGAGATTATCTCCTTTCAAAAGGACTTCTACTGTCTACAGCCAACGAAGATTTTCAGCACCTCCACATTTTATCCGACGCAGTAAAGAAAATGAGCGAAGGTGAACTGCTTCAAATTGAAAAATCCCGTAAACTTAATCTTGACGAGGAGGTATATTTTGAGATCATACGTAACAAAACAGCGTCATTGTTATCTTCAGCCTGCGGTGTGGGCGCATACAGTACTACGAAAGATCACGATATAACGGAAAAAATGAAGTTATTTGGTGAAAATGTTGGCATTGCTTTCCAGATCAAAGACGATCTTTTTGATTACGGTTCAGATAATATCGGTAAGCCCACCGGTAATGATATACAGGAAAAAAAACTTACACTGCCGTTGATTTTCACGCTCAATAAAATTGACAAGGCCGAAAAGAATTCTCTTATTTACATTATTAAAAATCAGAACCGGGATAAGAAAAAGGTTCAGCAGGTGATTGATACCGTCGTTCGGACCGGCGGTATAGAATATGCACAGGAAAAGATGTTGAATTATCGCGATGAAGCACTTCAAATTTTATGGTCCTTTCCTGAAACACCTGTCAGAGCCGCCTTGGAAGAGCTGGTTCGTTTTACTACCGACAGAAAATATTAGCAGTGGAAAAAAGATGGAACATACTGTCATGCGATGAATCGCAGGTAGCAGCATTAGGTAATGAACTTAAAATAAACCGTACAATCTGTAAAATACTCGTACAACGGGGCATCACCAATTTTAATCTTTCAAAAGCATTTTTCCGACCCAACCTTAACATGCTTCATAGCCCCTGGCTTATGAAAGATATGGACAAAGCGGTTGCACGCATACGTTCAGCCTTTGGTAACAAGGAAAAAATACTGGTATTCGGTGACTACGATGTTGACGGGACCACTTCGGTTGCAAGTATGTACAGCTTTCTTGCGGCAATTTACGATCCGCTTAAACTTGAATATTATGTGCCTCATCGCTATCGTGAAGGATATGGCGTAAGCAAGATGGGGATAGATCATGCAGCTGCAAATGGAATTACACTCATTATATGCCTGGACTGCGGGATAAAATCGGTGGACCTTGTCGCCTATGCGTCTACGTTGGGAATCGATTTTATAGTATGTGATCATCATCTGCCCGGTGAAAGCCTACCTGCGGCAGTCGCAATACTTAATGCAAAACAACCGGGCTGCAACTATCCCTTTAAAGAATTGTGCGGTTGTGGCGTCGGCTTTAAGTTAATGAGCGCTTTAACAGAAGAACTGCGCGTTGCGGACGATCTAAGGTTTCGTAGCCTTGATCTCCTGGCAACTGCCATTGCAGCAGATATAGTACCGATGACTGGTGAAAATCGTATCCTGACCTACTTTGGGCTGAAGAAAGTAAACAACGCCCCATTACCAGGGCTCAAAGCGCTCATTGCGCTTTCCGGGACACCACTCCCTCTCTCCATCATGAACGTGGTGTTTGTAATTGCACCGCGTGTGAATGCCGCAGGCCGAATGGATGACGCCAAAAAAGCTATCCAGTTATTTATCGAAAATGATCCTGAGCGGGCGCTTGAATTTGCCGCGTTGCTTCATAGTGATAATACGGATAGAAAAGAGGCTGATAAAAACATTACTGAAGAAGCACTTGAAATGATCGGTAATGATAACAGTTTTCGGCGCCGCAAAACCACGGTAGTGTATAAGGAAGAATGGCACAAGGGCGTTGTAGGGATCGTTGCCTCCAGGTTAATTGAAAATCATTACAGGCCAACGGTAGTGCTTACCCGAAGCGGAGAATTTGCGACAGGCAGTGCACGAAGTGTAACAGGATTTAATCTTTACGAGGCCATCTACGCATGCCGGGAATACTTAACGACGTACGGCGGCCACTTTGCGGCTGCAGGTTTATCCATGTTGGCTGAACACGTCCCCGCATTCTCCAAAAAATTTGAAGAGGTAGTTTCTCAAACTATCGACCCTAACCTGTTGGTGCCGGAAATAGTAATAGACGCAGAAATTAATTTTAGCGAAATAAAAGAAAGCCTGTATAATATCGTTTGCCAAATGGAGCCCTTCGGGCCGGAAAATCTTCGCCCGGTTTTCATAAGCAGGAGGGTAAGTGACCATGGCTTCTCGAAGGTATTAAAAGATCAGCACGTTCGTTTTGTAGTGAAACAGGATGAATGCATACTAACGGGCATTGGCTTTAATTTGGCGGCTAAATTTCCTCTCCTTCATGCCGGGCAACATATTGACCTCGTGTATACCATTGATGAAAATGAATGGAATGGAACGAAGAACCTCCAATTAAAAGTTATCGATCTGAGAGCCTCCGCATAATTGTTTATTTTCAGAATTTTAATTACGGCCTACATCACAGACCTTCGCGGTCCTCATCAATGATGCTTTATGAAATTTATTTCCTATAGCCGATACTTTCTTTACATTGCTTACAACTGGACATTTGCCATTGCGCGGCATATTATACGACATGAGATCCGGGGTGAAAAAGAATACGGCATAAACAGTACAGGCGCTGATGAATTAAAAGGAATGGAGGCAAAAGGAATTGACATTTCACATGCTACCATTTACATGCCCGCCAGCTACGATCTCCTCGAAAATTTATTTGATCAGCTTACACCCACTGATTACAATCATTTTGTTGATATCGGGTCCGGAAAAGGCCGCGCCATGTGTGTGGCCGCAGCAAAGGGTTTTAAAAAAGTTACTGGTATTGATTTTTCTAAAGATTTTTGTGTTGCCGCACGTGAAAACCTGGCGCTGTTAAAAAAACGGATACCAACTTTGCAGTACAACGTTATCAACAACGATGCATTTTATTTTGAAATAGATTCTAATGTAGATTGCATTTTCATGTTTAATCCTTTTGATGAAATTATCATGAAAGCTGTGATCAATAACATCGAAAAGAGTTTAAGGAAACTTCCGCGCGACATAACGCTGATCTATTGCAATCCGTTGCACAAAGACTTATTTCTTAAAAGGAAATACGTTTCTGTATATCACACCCAAACATTAAAATATTTGGAAGCCGATATATTGATCAAGAGAGACAGTTTAGTGTAAATAGGAGATGGTATAATTTTTTTATGCCAAAAATGCTACAAGAGAGTGGTGCTTGCACCTTGCAACTGTCGTCCGGGTTACCAACCTGCCATGGTTTGAATCCATGCGGTCGCTCCTGCCTGATTCTTGGCTCTGCATCAGTTCGTGTCTCCACGACCTTCACACCAGTTTGTGCCTCTACGAACCGGAACAAATATTGCCGCACAGCATCGCACACCCTCCTTCTTTACAATGTGACATTTTTGCACTTGATGAGTGGTTATTAATCACCTTCTACATTATCGCGTTCACCCCTCTCCTCGCACAATTATTTAAACACACAGGCAACCTTAATTATTTGCCCTCCGAAGTACTGTAGCGCCCATTCATTTTATTAGATCTTTAAAACATTTTTTATGGAAAAGTTTACGAGTGATTTAGCTTCCCGGGTTACCGGGCATGTGAGTATTTTCATTGTATTGTTTGTCCTGTTCAGCACAACGGGATGTAAGCGGGATCATGATCTCCCTTTGAAAAACTACCAGCAGGTAAATTTGGTCTCTGACGTTGCAGGATATGGAGCCGCCCGGATTGACCCGAGCCTGATAAATGCATGGGGAATTGCCGTTGCACCTTCGGGGCCATTGTGGATTTCGGCAAACCATACCGGACTAAGCACCATCTACGACATGAATGGACTCACTTTAAGACCTCCGGTTACGATCCCGTCAGATAATGATAAAGAAAAAGGCGCGCCAACCGGCCAGGTATTTAACAACACAACCGGGTTTGTGATACCATCCACCGGCGCCGTGAGCAGGTTTATTTTCGCCGGAGAAGACGGAACGATCTCTGCCTGGGCTGGAGGAAATACCGCGGTGATCGTGGCTAACAGGTCGGCCGAGCATGCCGTTTATAAAGGGCTCGCTTTAGCAAACGATGGGGGCCATAATTTTCTTTACGCAGCAAATTTTAAAGCCGCCAGGGTTGATGTATTTGATGATCATTTCAACTACGTAACCAGTAAGCCGTTTGCTGATCCCATGATTCCCGCTCATTTTGCACCATTTAACGTAAGGAATATTTCGGGCAACTTATTTGTCACTTACGCTAAGCAACTCGCACCCGACAATACAGACGACGAAAAAGGTCCCGGAAATGGATTTGTTGATGTATATACTCCTGGTGGAATATTAATCAAACGTTTTGCTACGCGCGGAAAACTTAATTCTCCCTGGGGCATTGCAGAAGTATCACGTGATTTTAGTGATGAAGATCATGCAATCATGATTGGAAATTTTGGTGATGGGCGCATCAACGTTTTTGAATCAAATGGTGAATTTGAAGGGCAGTTAAAAAGCAAAAATGGCCCCATTGTCATTGACGGCTTATGGGCGTTGGAATTTAATGTACCCGGCACCACAAACCGACTTTACTTTACCGCAGGGCAGGCAGAAGAGGAGCATGGACTTTTCGGGTATGTCCAGAAACAGTAAGCAGGAGATTATACATGCAAACACTGGTCGTTACTGCATCGAATCAAATCTGTAACTGGAAATTGTATAAAAAGTAGTGGCTGGAAAGTAATCTTATAACTTTACTGGCAAGGATATAATGATCGGTTCGAGCACTGTATGCCGCGCTTTGACCTGGTCGTTATTCGGATCTTTTATTATTTCCTGAAGCTTATCCATGTCGGTCACTTCCATTACAATCACAACGGATTTCGGATCATCCGAATCCTGGTAGGTATGTAAAATGGATGCAGCCGGCGCAAATAACTCTACGCGGTCGAGGTGGCCGTTAAGCCATGCATCAATATCCCCAACTTTGTGTCTAACTAAAAGTGTC
>JANXYS010000241.1 GCA_025355935.1 Chitinophagales bacterium
ATTTTAATTAATCCATAAAAACAAAAACATGAAAAATAAAATTTTGAAATCGCTTTGTGTCCTCGGATCGGGCGTACTATTATTTAGTTGTAATGACGGGAAAAATAACTCAAGTGTTTCTTCTACCGATACCTCAACTACGACGATGAGCTCTCCAGCAGCGCGCGACAATGCTGCTACTACTGGTATGGATACTACTACGATGAAATCTAACACTAACTCGGGCGGAACCACAGGGATGAAATCGGATAATATGAACTCGGGTGGAACAGCCACTGCCTCAAATGAGTTTGTTTCAAAAGCTGCCGACGGCGGAATGATGGAAGTGGAGTTGGGCAAAGTTGCACAGGCAAATGCCGGAAGTGCAGCGGTAAAAGAGTATGGTAAAATGTTGGAGACCGATCATTCAAAAGCCAATGCGGAATTAAAATCAATAGCAGCTTCAGAAAACATTTCAGTTCCGGCGAGCATGTCCGAAATGCACAACATGCATGTAAAAGACTTGTCAGCCAAAAAAGGTGCAGACTTTGATAAAGCCTACATAACGATGATGGTGGAAGACCATAATAAAGATATTGCGGAATTTAAAACGGCTGCAAAAGAGAATAGTAACAGCAAAGTGAAAGCATTTGCCACCAAAACACTTCCGACTTTAGAAGCACACCTTGCAAAGGCTAAAGCACTTAAGGCTAAAATGTAACCAGATCTGGCATTTTCAACCTGCTTAGGTAATAAGGCAGCGTCGAATAGACGCTGCCTTATTGTTTTATCCCATACGAGTCTGCAACTGATAACCGTGATGCCTAGCTTCTTACCATCCCTCGGGATCGCCTACGCTGAAGTTGAGCGTAAAATCTACTTTATTAGTATTGAGCAGGTAGTGATGTTATCCTCGATTAACAAGATTTTAAATTGCTATCCATCTGAATGGGAGTCAAGTTTGGACGATGATGTATGCCTGAGTAATTTGGTGGGGCAGATTATAATGTCTCTGATCAAAAGAATGTCTGGAATTATAATGTTACCAATGAATTTTTTATGGTAACAGATTCCAACTTGCCAACTGAATATCAGACGGGAATTGCCTACATCATAACAAGGTATCTTCTACATAGTTTACAATCTTTAAGATATAAAATAAAACAAGCAGGACTCTCATGAACTTTCCTATTGCTTCACGCGGCTTCCATCTTCATTTATATAAATCGACTGATAATAACCATTTTCTTTTATCCGGACGATATAGTTTACCTGCTTGTCCCCCGAACGAACAACGCGGATATCATACAGGCTATCCCCATAAATAAGTTTGAATTTATTTACCACGCTTTCTGAAACATATGTTTGTAATAAAGGGGTATTCCGACTGCTATTACTGTTGCTGGGTACCTGCTGGCTATTTTTCTTTTGAACATCCACACCTGTTTCTTTATTATATATAACGGTACTTTGTACGGGCGTAACAGACGAAAGCGAATTGTATAATGTATCTCCCTTTACAGCACTTACTGCAGTAACCGGAACAACACTGTTATTGTTTGTAATAACAACCGGGCCGGTAGGTACGACGACAGGAACATTTTCACTGTTTACCATAACCTGGTTGGAAGGAACTTGTTTTAAGGGCGTGCTTGCCTCAAGACTGTTAACCTGGTTATTAATAGGTATGGCTGCCTGGTAACTAGGATTGTTATTCGCCACGGGATCCTTTACCATTGGGGTACCTGAACTATTATTTACAGGATTACTAACTGCATTATTAGTGAATGGTTTAGTGGTCGATGGTAGCAAGGTTTGTGCAGAAACCCAGGAACTGAAACTGCTGAAAAACAGAAAGATTAATATTTCTCTCATACTAAGATTTAAACAGGTGACATAACCCTGGTAAATCAATCACCATGCCCTAAATGTTCCCAGAGCGATTTACTTGTAGGTACAAGTTGTTGTGAAAAAGTTTTTTAAAAATAGAAAAAATAATTTGTGGATTAAAAATAATATTTATAGATTTGTCCATCTGAAACACAATCACGTGCATTGTAAACGCCTAGCGCAGTCCGCCAAAGCTCGCTTCTAATTAAGTTTACTCTCATTGCATTCCCCTGGTTTGTGACTTCCAATCCTCTTTCAAGCCATTCTCATCCAATTTTTTTGATTATCCGCTATTTTTTACCTCAAAAAATTTTTGTATGAAAATTTCTTTACTTGAAATGCAGGGAAATCTATTCCCCAAAAAACTTTGTATTATTGCGGGCATTGCAACCATGAGCCTTATTGGCCTGAATGCAAACGCACAAAATTTCTGTACTAATGCTAACCAGTTGTTCGTTGAAACATTTGGAACGGGTGTTACCTCCACGAGCAACCCCGACGTTATTTCCCCTGTCCTTACTTTCCAGCAGAACGGCGCGTTGACGCTGGATGGGCGGTATCGTGTCATTAACAGCACAGGACAGCGTCCCGATTGGCACAATTCACCTGATCATACCGGAGATGTCGATGGAAATGTCCTTGTGGCCAATGGCGCAGCCGGAGATTTTTACAGCCACACTGTAAACAGGTCTTTTGGATTTACTCCAGGTAGCTATTCGGTTAGCCTTTACATTATGAACGTAGATCCCCCGGGTTCATGTGGTCCGAAGCCGACATTACTACCAACCTTAACTTTTAAAGTGGAGTACCAACTTGCTGATGGTACATGGGCTTCACTTGTGGGGTCGCCGCTGGCAACCGCGCCCCTTCAGCAAACTGCTTCACCTACATGGGTTTTGCTCGGCGGATTGTTTACATTGCCTCTAACGGGTACCTACACTCCCACTAAAATACGTATTACTCTCAATAATGCTGCCGGCGGTGGTTGCGGAAACGATTTCGCGATCGATGATATTCGGTTATCACAATGTGCAGCTGGAGGTGCGCTACCAGTAGATTTTCTTAGCCTTTCGGCATCTACTCAAAATACAGGTGTTCTTGTATCCTGGAGTACTGCTTCAGAAGTCAATAATAAATCCTTCGAAGTAGAAAGAAGCACTGACGGTATTCATTGGTCAACTGTCGCAACTACAGAAACAAAAGGTAACGGTAACTCACAGCGAAATTATGCAGCTTATGATGCTAAGCCAGCTGCGGGAACAAATTTGTATCGGATTAAACAAGTTGATAAGGATGGCACCTACAAATATTCTAAAACTGTTAGCGCTAAACTAACCATTGGAAAAACAGTAGCCTCTGTGCTCACAAATCCTTTTGTCGGAAACATAACCGTTGATTTGTTAAGTAATAGCAACCAGAACTTAAGCGTTAAACTTTATGACCTGGCAGGCAAAGTTATAGCTACTGAGAAGTGGTCTGTTACCAAAGGAAGCAGCAGGAAGACTTTTGATAAATCAGCTACCGCTCAAAAAGGGATGTATATCCTTACTATTGCTGACGAAAACAACGATGTTCTTTACAATGGCAAACTAATCAAACAGTAACTTTAGTAAATAATTTTTACAAGGAAGCCCTGCCTATGTGGGGCTTTCTTTATATAGCTTGCTGTCAATTTTATGAATTTTTAACTAATATATTAATCGGGTACGAGATTCAAACGCCGCTTGATTAGTAAATGCTTTAGCGCTTAGTGTTCCTTCACTTTTTTGGGTCTTTGTGGTTTCGCAGCTTCGCTGGATATTTTTATATTTTTTGCTCGCCCAAAAAAATACAATAAAAGGGCGCCCCTGGCTGATGTACAGCCCACCCAAGGGGTTCAGCTCTGACCAACTTTTGTTCGTTGGTAGCGTCGGCATTTACAAATTCATGTTCCATTTCAAAAATTCAAACCACAGTGCATCTGCAGGACGGGGCGTCTGTCGTTTAACGTTATTGGATGTTTGCTTTCTTCCGCCGAAGGCGCTTAGTGTTCCTTCTTTTTTTGGGTCTTTGTGGTTCCTCAGCTTCGCTGAATGTTATTATATTTTTTGCTCG
>JANXYS010000254.1 GCA_025355935.1 Chitinophagales bacterium
GAGCTTTATAAACAGGCCAACCCCGATTAATAAAAAAACCTGAAATCCATCCCCCGGTAATGCTTCCTAACATTGCCATTGTGTATACTACGGCAATAGGAAAGGCCAGCTCCATCTTCGTCATCCCGTATTGCTTATTCAGGAAGGAAGGTAACCAGAAAAGCAGGAACCACCAGATGGGATCGGTACAAAATTTCAGCAACGCAAAAGCCCATGTTTGGCGAAAGCCCAATAAAGTAATCCATTTAATTTTTTCTGCATCTCCAGTCACTGGAGTTTCGTCCTGTTCATCACTGTTGATGTAATCCAGTTCCTCCCGTGAAACCTTTGGATGTTGCGAAGGTGTGTGATAAAATAACCACCAAAATATTAGCCAGACCAGCCCGATAAACCCTGTGATGATAAACGCCCATTCCCATCCATACTCAGCGGCGATTAATGGGACGGTCAGTGGGGCGAGGATCGCCCCGACATTCGTACCAGAATTAAAAATCCCTGCCGCGAGTGCACGTTCTTTTTTAGGAAACCATTCTGCGACGGTTTTAATGGCAGCCGGAAAGTTGCCCGCTTCACTGAGGCCTAAAACTGACCGGGCTATAATGAACCCCCCGGTGGATGCCGCGAAGGCATGCCCGATGGCCGCAAAACTCCATAAGAGTAACGATAAAGCATAGCCGAACTTTGTTCCTACCCTATCAATAACGATACCTGCCAATACTAAACCCACTGCATAGCAAATTTGGAACGCGACTACTATATTGGCATAGTCGCTTTCATTCCAGCCAAACAGAGGTTCGAGGTAATCATCTTTTAATAAAGATATTACCTGTCGGTCAAGGTAATTAATCGTTGTAGCAAAGAATACCATCGACAACATGATCCATCGGTATTTCTTCACCGGCTTAAACTTTAATGGCAGCGCAGCATCCATGCTATTATTTTATTAGCTCAACCTTTTCTTTTTAGTAGGTATCGGGGGAGCAGCGATATTGATATGAAATCAGTTCCTAAAAGTCTATAAAATTTATTTTATCTTTCAGCGTTGTGGAAATGTACATTCCCGCAGATTTCTTGTTTAAAATATGCCGTTACTCACAAATGCTATCTTCCGGCTGTCGGGCGACCAGCTTGGAACGTTGATCGATCCTTGTCCACCATACAAATAAGCGATTACCTTCGGTTCTCCGCCTGAAACAGGCATCAGGCGGATGTACACGCGTTGGTAAAATGGATGTTTATCCGCCGGAATTTCTTTGGGAAAAGACAGGAACAAAAGCCACTTTCCATCAGGTGATACATGCGGAAACCAATTGTTCAATTCGTCGAACGTAAGCTGCAGTTGGTGACTTCCATCAGGATCCATTCGCCATACCTGCATTTTCCCAGTGCGAGTTGAACAAAAATAAATGGTCTTACCATTGGGTGCGTATTCGGGTCCGTCATCAAGTCCTTTTATATTCGTTAGTTGGGTCTCTTTTCCGCCATCCTTGGAGATTTTGTAAATGTCAAAGTCGCCATTCCGCTCCCCGGTATATAACATGAATTGACTATCAGGTGACCAGCCATGAAAATACGAGGGACTATTTTCGGTTACCCGTATTGGTGTGCCTCCGCCTACTGGTACCCTATACACCACCGACTGGCCTTTAGAAGCAGAGTCGTGGTGGCTGATTCCCAATTGCCTGCCCTCAAAGGTCAATACGTGATCATTGTTATTCTTCGTTGCGAAACCAGTATTTATGACAGTTGATGTTTTAGTGCGCAGGTCGAACCTGATTAATTTCCCTGCTTCATTGTAAATAAGCGTTTTGCCGTCGGGTGTCCAGTTCGGCGCTTGGAGTGAGCCGGGGATACGGGCAAGAACTTCCCGCTTACCGGTAGTAACGTCCATAACTTCTAACTCACTACCGATGTAGGTTTGATATGGAACCATGCTGTCGGGTGCAGGTGCAAATATTTTGGTATTAGTGAATGTGGCTTCCTCCGAAAAGCTATTCGTGTGCGCGCACACAAACAAACCGGCAAGGAGGGCGGGCCCTAAGTCGAGACTGTCCACGTTGTGTACCTCGTAGGGTTCGCCAAACCGGGCGGCTGACATTGTGTAATGGTTTCCTTTTCTCTCCAGTTGAAGAACCTCGGCACCCGTGACGCGAAATTTTATTTCCTTTATGATGCCCCCGGACTCACTCCGATACTGAAGTGAGGTTAAGCCATCACCGTGAACGGTACAGGCCACCACCGGTGAATTGGTTTCGGTAGATTGCCTTACCATTAACCCGGTTTTACGATGGAGTTCGTGGCCCGCGCCCAGAAAACGAAATTGCGTTTGTAAAATAAAATCACCATTTATCTTTTTATTAAGGAACGCAAAGCTGTCCTGGGTTGACCATATATTTGATCCGGCACCCACAAGAGTATACGTCTGAGACTTACCAGCAAAATTAGCTTTACCACAGATTTTTGAACCACCGACATTTGTCAAATCTTCGAAGCTTCCAAGCCCTGCCGCGGGCACCTGCGCGATAGCGTTACTAGTGTACAACAGGCCCGCACAAACGAAGGCAACCACAGATATTCTCACAATTATTTTCATAAGCGTTTTTTTTTGGGTCAAATTCCTTTTTTTAAAATTATTTACTAGCTTCCGCAAAGTTAAGCGCCCGCACCATAATCTCAATATCGGTTGTACCCCTGAAGCCACTAAAACCTACTGAGAGCATTTTTCCGTTCGCCATTTTCAGGGGTTGTCCGCCCTCCCAGCCTATAAGATCCGGGGCTTCGATGCCATTGGCATTTTCATCCACTTCCTTATTGAATACCATTTTTTCGTATGCGCCGGTCTTAACTCCGGTAAGCCAAACCTGACTTGCTTTCGTCCAGGCAACCCTGTAAGATTGACGCAACCTCGGTTGATTGGTTCCAAACATCTTCCCGTACACCTCGCCATCCTCTGCTATAATGCATGCAGCCAGGTTTCCGTTTGAGATACATTTGTCGGCCGGATCGTTCATATATTCGGGAATCATTTTTTCGATTGCCTCAAACATTTGCTGAACGATAATTTTTAAACTCTTATTTTCCATTGGGCAAAGTTGTTTATGTTGTATGAGTTGATAACTAATAAATTAATAAAGGTTTTTTGTTTACAAGGCAACCCAAGTAAGGGCACTAGACAGGATTGATTTGCCCTATAACCCGAACCCCGCTCTGTACATTTCATTTTATTCCATCATTTAGATAACATCTCTGAATACTGCAATGGCGGATCATTGAGGCTACCGGATAAGCAATATACCAAATTGTTGATGGTTTACCATTTGCAAATTGTTTATGTAAGTTGTCGCTACTTACTGAGATTCAATCTGTATGTTGTCGTAATACCTTTTTTAAAATTAAAACGCTCTTCTCTTAGCTGGTTTCGAAGATTAAATCTTTCCGGTTTGAAATATTATGGCAACACAAATGCTGGCGACGGGGCGAGCGAAAGTTTGCAGGTATTAGTGAGTTATGATTAGGGGATGGCCTCGCTATTAAAAAGCTCTCCCGAAATTTGTAAGCAATTCGTACCCTCAATCAATAATCCAGGAACCTGGCGTTCCCTCCGGATGTAGGATATAGGAGCAATCACCTTAATACCAACCAAAATATTTGGCTTTCCAAAACTAATTACAACAATACAGCCACTCTACGCCGAAGGGCCCTTCATTAATGGCCGGTTGTAATAGACTACTTTAAGGTCTTTGAAAATCATTTAATTTTTCTACAACTACGGCTGTTCCATAGGCCAGTACTTCAGTTAAGCCACTCATCACCTCATTAGCATCGTAACGCATGTTAATGATGGCATTGCATCCCATTTCACGACCATGAGTGATCATCAGTTGCAAGGCATCTTCGCGCGTTTTCTCACATAGCTGTGTATAAATAAAACTTTTTCCGCCGAATATTGTCATAAATCCTCCGGCCATATTACCAAGAATGCTCCGCGACCGTACGGTTATGCCACGTACGAGTCCTAATTGTGCAGTAACTCGGTATCCTTCTAGTGATGTACTCGTTGTAATTAATACGTTTTCATTCATTGGATAAATTTAATCAATTAACCTAAAATCGACGCTATACAATTCTGAAAATCGGCTATAAATATATAAGTGGTAAAACGCGGTGAAGCCTGACGGTCCAGTACGCTTACCGCCGGAATAATTAAATAATCCCGACCCTCAACCCCTGCCGAAGGGTAAGCAGCAGACGTCACCTTACGCACTGCTAATTCAACGGAGATATATTCCATTTTCATCAGGTCGGCCCCAAATTAGTAAACATGGAATCCTTTAATAACCTGATCTCGTACTTATGCTATGATTAAATTCCGTTTCTTAACTATCAGCGCTGTGTTTTTCATACTTACAGGGTGTGCCAGCATGAAACCAACCACTTTTATAAATGGCACGCCAAAGCTAGAACCGGTTGCGTTCTTTGGCGGACGCACCCATTCAACCGGTGTGGTGGAAAATTCCGGTGGAAAGCCAACTATGCGCATCACTACTCAAACCCAGGGCAGGCTTAAGGATGGCATCCTGTATATCGACCAGGACCTTCAACCGGAAGGCAAAAAGGCCAACCACCGG
>JANXYS010000271.1 GCA_025355935.1 Chitinophagales bacterium
ACGAGTAATATCTTTTTACTTTTAAGCTCTCTCAACATAAGCTTATTCCCATTGTTTAGCATTATGCTCAGGTCGTAAAAAGAAGTTTTTGCCACAGCGGCTGAGCTTACATTTCTTATATTTTTTCCAAAGATCTTCGACATTCCCAGAAAAGCGGGGTATAAGAATTTAAGAACTTTTTGCTTGCCCGTCATAATTAAATTTTATCCGATTATTTTCTTTAATAAAGATAATTTGCCCGCGTATGGCGGATATTTTATCGAAGGGTCTAACCAGGTAGGTGATTTTAAAACGGCCTTCTGATGACTAAATGTTGTAAAACTAATTTTACCATGGTAATTTCCTATACCGCTGGCCCCTCTTCCTCCAAAGGGAAGATTATGATTCACAAGATGAACGCTGGCATTGTTAACACATCCCCCGCCAAAAGGAACGGCATCCAGCCATAATTTTTCTCTGGTTTTACTAGAGGTAAAAATATAGAAGGCCAGAGGATTTTTATTTCTGCTTATTACCGCAAGAGCATCTTCCATTTTGTCGAAGGACACAATTGGAAGGATGGGACCAAAAATCTCATCTCTCATTACAGGTGAATTTAAATCCACTTCGCTCAGAAGAGTCGGTTCAATAAAAAGGTTAGCACGATTGAACTTTCCACCTTCCAAAGTCTGCCCGTCAGAAAGATAACTTACGAGCCTGTCGAACTGCTTTTCGTTAATAATTTTGCCGTAATCATAACTCCCTGCGGCATCATCGTTAAAAAATTGTTTAATAGCTAGTTTCAGTTCTGAAACCAACTCATTTTTTACAGAGTTATGCACCAACACATAATCCGGTGCAACACACATCTGACCCGCATTTGAAAACTTAGGAAAAGCAATTCGCTTTGCTGCAACCTTTACATCTGCATCAGCTTCCACCACACAGGGACTTTTTCCACCAAGCTCGAGTGTGACTGGCACCAGGTTCTTAGCTGCCGCCTGGTATATCAATTTTCCAACAGCTGTACTACCAGTGTAAAATACATGATCAAATATGAAATTATCCATCATTTCCGGAATCACCTTGGATCCATCTTCGGATGTATAAATGACATACTCTTCACTAAAAATGCTCGCTATAATTTGCTTCATTATGTCTGAAATTGCAGGTGCAAATTCCGATGCTTTTAAAACAACACAGTTCCCTGCAGCAATTGCACCAATAAGGGGCGTAAACAATAGTTGGAATGGATAATTCCAAGGACTTATAATTAATACTACTCCTAAAGGTTCGGGAATGATATAACTTCCTGAAGGCAGATTCGCGAGATTCGTTGACACTTTTTCTGGCTTCATCCAGCCTGAGAGTTTTTTTATGGCGTTTGAAATTTCGGATAAAAAAAATCCGTTTTCGGTAATCCAACACTCTTCGGGGCTTTTTTTAAGATCTTTGTAAAGAGCTTCAAATATTTTCAGCTCAGATACCATTACGGCGTCTTTTAATTTATTGAGTTGAGTCTTCCTGTATTCATAGCCTTTGGTTGCCCCGCTATTAAAGAACCTGCGCTGTGCTTCCAATTTCTTTACAAGATTCATTTCGGTAATTTTGTTTTAAAGTTACCAAACATATCGTATGACCGACGAACAATATATGCATCAGGCTCTTCTCGAAGCCAACAAGGCTTTCGTAAATGATGAAGTACCAATCGGGGCAATTGTGGTTTTGAATGACAGGATTATATCCCGCGCGCACAATCAAACAGAACTATTAAATGACAGTACAGCACACGCAGAAATACTCGCAATAACCACCGCATTTAATATTCTGGGCAGCAAATACTTGCCCAATGCAACGCTTTACGTAACCGTAGAGCCCTGCCTGATGTGCAGTGGCGCATTGTATTGGAGCAAAATTGGTAAAATTGTTTTTGGAGCATACGACGATAAAAATGGCTATCGAAAGATCGCAGGACTAAATAATCCTTTCCATCCTAAATCTATGGTGCATGGAGGAGTGCTTAAAGATGAATGCGGAGAGTTGATGAAGCAATTTTTTCAAAGTAAGAGGAAAAACCGATTATAACTTATTGGTGTGAAGGATTTAAAATGGAACTATTTCGGAATGAGGAAACATCTGCATAAAATTCTATTTTCCCGTATTTAGGCTTTAATTTTGCAGTAGGAAAAACTATCATACATTTCATCTTTTAAATAAACCATTATGGCATTTACAGTTCCCGCCCTCCCTTATGCTTATGAAGCATTAGAGCCACATATTGATACCCAGACCATGAAAATTCACCATGATAAGCATCATCAGGCTTACGTGGACAATCTTAATAAGGCGATCGCCGGCACAGAACATGAAAACAAGTCCATCGAGGAATTAGTAAGAACAGCCGGAACAATTAGTCCTGCTGTTAGAAATAATGGGGGAGGACATTGGAATCATAGTTTTTTCTGGGAAAGCCTTGCGCCGAACGAAGGCGGGATACCTTCCGGAAAATTAGCAGAGGCAATAACATCAGCATTCGGCTCTTTTGACGCGTTCAAAGAAAAATTTAATACAGCAGGTACTACCCGCTTTGGTAGTGGCTGGGCCTGGTTGAACGTTAAGGATGGCAAACTGGAGGTGTCTTCAACCCCTAATCAGGATAATCCTTTAATGGACGCGGCTGAAGTAAAAGGCACGCCCATCTTAGGAGCTGATGTATGGGAACATGCGTATTATTTGAAATATCAAAACAGGAGACCGGAGTATCTTGCCGCTTTTTGGAATGTTGTAAACTGGCATAAGGTGGCGGAACGCTTTGAGTCATCATCTAAATAACCTTTTTAAAGCCGCAATTGCGGCTTTTTTGTACAAGGATCTTTCGTTGAATGTTTTTTGTACACTGGCTTAATTGACAACAAGAGTCAATTCCTTTACGTCCGGGCTTAAGAGGTTATTGGCTTCATCTTTGTTACAACTATTTAAATTTAATTTTATGCCGTTTGTTCAATCTACTCAGGAAAATCAGGATCCGGTTAACATCTATTACGAAGACTTTGGTACCGGAAAAAATGTAATATTTATACATGGCTGGCCTCTTAGCGGATCAATGTGGGAATACCAGGTCACTAGCCTTGCCAAACAAAACTTTCGTTGTATTACATATGATCGGAGGGGTTTCGGAAAATCTGATTATCCTGCAGGGGGCTATGATTACAATACCCTAGCAGCAGATTTGAAAGCAGTAATTGATGGACTTCACCTCGCAGATGTTACACTTGTAGGCTTTTCAATGGGTGGAGGAGAAATTGCAAAATACTTCTCTCTCTTTGGAGGTGCAAATGTGAGTAAGGTTGTTTTAGTAAGCTGTGTGATTCCGTACATGCTTCAGACAAATGATAATCCTAATGGAGTACCCAAAGAAAAATTTGATGAGATGTCGGAGGCTATGCTTGCAGATAGGCCAACTTTTCTGGAGGCATTTAACAAAGATTTCTATAGCGTAAGTCTAACTAGTCACCCGGTGACAGGTGCATATCTTGCAAATGCCCTCAACAAAGCGATGACCTCTTCACCCGTCGCTACTTCGGAATGCGCCAACTCTTTTGCGACTACCGATTTTAGAATGGACGTAGGAAAAATAAACGTTCCCACACTTATAATTCATGGGGACAACGACAAAATAGTACCGATAAAAGCTACCGGAGACGAAACCTCGAAACTAATTCCTGATGCTGATTATATAATTTACGAAGGCGCACCGCATGGCTTGTGGTTTACTGAGAAAGATAAACTAAATCAAGACCTGATAAGGTTTATTTAAAATAGTGAATGGTCGATCCGGTGTCAAAAACCAGTACGGCCTACTACATTGCCAAGCCTTAATTTGTTTCTACGCCTCTTACGGCAAGGGATCATATCCATGGCCTCCCCAGGGATGGCACTTCACTACCCTGCGGAGAGTAAGGTAAAGACCTTTTATAGGGCCATACTTCCTGAAAGCGTCTATCCCATATTGTGAACATGTGGGAGTAAATCTGCATTTCGGGCCGAGGACAGGTGATATTATTAGCTGATAAAGCCTGATCAATGCAATGAATGGCCAACTAAACACTTTCTTCAATAGCTGCATCTGTGATTTTTATTAGACGGCTTATAATCTTTGTAAATTTTTCGAACACCACATCGTATGCAGGCATTTCCTTTCCTATATAAAGAATAAACACAGCTAAGGTGATTTTATGGCTAATCAAACTTTCTGCAAGTTCATTTTTTTGTAACCTGTAAGCTTCTCGCATCAACCTTTTAATGCGGTTCCTGTCCACTGCTTTTTTAAAGTTTCTCGAACTCACCGCTATACCTGTTTGTAACACAGCATTATTGGCCACAGGCATCCAAATTACCCTGAAAGGAAAATTTGAAAAGCTTTTGCCTTTGCTAAAAATAAGGTCAATTATCTTCCTGCTCTTAAGTTTGTCAGTTTTGCCGTAAAAGTATCGTTGGCTATTTCCCACATTTTATCTTTTTATGTTATACTGCCATGAAAAATCGTGAGTTCCAAAGCTTACAAAAGAAAAATTGATCCCTACTCCAAGGTAAAATAAAAAAGCCCATCTTAAAAGAGGGGCTTATATAACTTCAGTTGCCAAGTGGCAATAAACTTCTTATTTCTTTGAACCATGCTCATCAGAAACCGTCAGGCGGTGGCGCCCTTTTGCTCTACGGCTTGCCAAAACTTTACGCCCATTTGCTGTTTCCATACGTTGACGGAAGCCATGCACAGATTTTCTGCGACGTGTGTGAGGTTGATAAGTTCTTTTTTTTCCGGGCATTTTCTTTAATTTTTCCTTTTACAAATATTGTTAACATTATTTCAGCAGCAGGGCACCATCCCCGCTTGTTGTGAAAGGACGGCAAAGGTAAGGGAAAAGCCATAAACTTTGGAACTGATTGCTGAAAAATTACAAATATTTCAAAATTAGTTTCATAAATCGATATGACGTGAGTGCACAGCGTTCCCATAGAATATAGTGCCGTGAGTGTCGAAGTTCCCAGTATCACCCGTAGTGAAGAACGAAACCGTGTGCTGAAGGCTGCATTTCTCTCGAATATCCGGATGTCGAATAAGATAGTCACTTAAACTGGATGCAATAATATTTCCCTGGGAAATAATCCTGACGTCGTCAGGAACAAATAATTTTATTTTATCCATGAGCAGAGGGTAGTGCGTGCATGCCAGTAATAACGTATCAATACCAGGGTCGTTTGTAAGTATTTTTTGAATATGCTCACGAACAGGCTGATCAGCTTTTGTGGTTGCATATTCATTATTTTCAACTAGTTTAACCCATGAAGAGCAAGCTTCCTGGGTTACCGTAATATCCGGAAAAAACTTTTTAATCTCGAGCAAATAGGATCCAGAACTTACAGTTCCCTGGGTTCCTAAAATGCCCACATGATTTGTAAGAGTATAATCGCCTATCACTTCGGCCGTTGGCCTGATCACCCCTAACACCCTATTACCGGACGCTAATCCAGGCAGGTTTATTTGCTGTATGGAACGCAATGCTTTTGCAGATGACGTATTGCATGCCAGCACTACCAATGAACATCCCTGGGCGAAAAACCATCTTACGGCGTCAAGGGTATAGTCATAAATAGTTTGAAACGGTAAGGGACCATAAGGCGCCCTAAGGCTATCACCCATATATAGATAATCATATTGTGGAAGTAACGCGGTTATTTCTTTTAGGATAGTTAACCCACCGTATCCACTATCAAATATGCCAATTGGTTGTTTTACCATTTATTAAAAATAATAAAGCCTTCCGGTGATTACCGGAAGGCTATTAATAAGTTGTTTATTTAGTGCTTTTTTACAGGCATTGTGGCCGGCTTTGTACCCGGGGTATCTTTTATACCTAATTTCCTTTTTACTAAAGGTAAGATATCATCACCTGGAGGACCAACCAATACCGAATTATTATCGAGTATGTAGCTATACCCACTTTCTTTAGCTACTGCTTTAATAGCTTCAAATGCCTTCTCTCTTAAAGGTGCAATTTTTTTCTGAGCTTCTGCCTGGTACATTTCCTGTCCTTGTTGTTGCCAGCTCTGAATCTTCTGGTATAAGGTAACGAGCTCAGTTCTTTTAATTTCTTTCATACTTGGCGAAAGTTTAGAAGAATCTCTTACAAAAAGACTGTCCTTATTACTTAGTTCAGTCATCATATCCTGCCCCTGTTGTGCAAGTGACGCCTGGAAATCCTTCAGTTCAGCATCAGCCTTTGTAGCCTCCGGCATTACTCCGATCAACTCGTCTGTATTAATGTAACCAATTTTTGATTGTGCAGATGCATTAAAGATTCCTAATGCCATCACACCTGCTACGATAAATTTTTTCATTTTAATTTTTAATTGTTTTCAGATTGATTTTATATTTAGAGTGTAGCCTTTGAATTTGCGCTGCACCAAAAAACTTGATTCTCATTTATTTAACACCCAGGTTGCGCAGAATATCTTCGCTCCGGTCGAGTTTAGGGTCGGCAAAGATAACAGTAATTCCTTCACTTTTGTCTAATATGAAATCATATTGTTTTTCAACTGCCAACTTTTGGACAGCATTGTAAACCCTATCCTGTATTGGCTTAATCAGTTCCTGACGTTTTTTAAAAAGATCGCCCTCGAAGCCGAAACGCTTTCTCTGCAAATCGCGCAATTCCTTTTCTTTATTATACATTTCATCCTCACGTTTCTTCTTTAAATTATCTGGCAGCATCACTTGCTCGGCCTCGTAATCCTTAAACATCTTATCAACTGCGGTCTGTTTCTGGTCAATCTCCTGCTGCCATAATTGGCTAAATTGGTCGAGCTTGGTCTGTGCTTCTTTATAGTCAGTTATCTTTTCCAGTATGTATTTAGAATCGATTACCGCGTAGCGCTGTGCAAAACTGGTGAAGCTTACGAAAAGTGAAAAGCTGATAACAAATAAGATTTTTTTAGTCATCTTTCTAGTTTTTAGTTTGAAGGATTGAATTTATTATTCCGGTTCCTGGCCCAACATAAACGTAAATTTAGCAGCTCCTTTCAAGCCCGTATTCTGGTTATAACGATCAAAGCCTACCCCATAATCAAATCCAAGCAGACCAAACATTGGCAGAAAGAAACGCATCCCAACACCGGCAGACCGACGTAGCTTGAACGGGTTGTAGTCTTTAAACTTATACCAGCCGTTAGCCGCTTCAAAGAATGCCAGCCCGTAGATAGTACTACTCGCACTTGTACTAAATGGGTAGCGTAATTCAACTGTGTACTTATTAAAAATAGTAAAGTATTGAGTCGGATTCACATTCTCAGGATTCACTTTAGGATCTGAGTTGCTATAAATCG
>JANXYS010000282.1 GCA_025355935.1 Chitinophagales bacterium
GTGGCACAGGAGCGGGTGGCAGAAACATTTCATTTTGCTTTAAATCCAGGTTGTTACCTGTTTCTTGGTAATTCCGAATCGGTAGATGGTGCCACCGATTTGTATGCTGCTTACAACAGGGAAAATCACATCTTTCAAAGCAGGCAGGTATCTGCAAAAAATTACCCCGTACCTGAATCCATTCCTAATTTTAGCATTCACAGACACCCCGTAATTGATTCAACCGGGCAGGATAAAAAAGCCCTCGAACGCATTTCTTTTGGCGATTTGCACCAGCAACTGCTGGAGCAGTATGCGCCTCCTTCTTTGGTGATAAATGAAGAACATGATATTGTGCATTTATCAGAAAGGGCCGGCCGTTATTTGCAGATAGGCGGCGGTGACATAACCAAAAATCTTTTAAAACTGCTTCGGCCAGAGTTAAGCCTCGAACTGCGTTCAGCTTTATACCAGGCTGCTCAACGGCAGTCGGCAGTGGAAGTAAGGGGAATCAGTTTAACAATTGATGGCCAGGTGGAGGCAGTTACTGTTCATGTGCGCCCTGTATTGCATGCAGGCGATACAGCAAGAGGTTTTATCCTAGTGGTATTTGAGGCTTCAGAACCCATAGAAAGACAGGAAATATTACTTTCTGCAGATGAGCCGATTTCACGCCATTTAGAAGAAGAATTAGGACGCCTTAAAACACAGTTGCGTGCCTCCGGCGAGCAGCATGAGTTTCAGGCAGAGGAATTAAAAGCAAGTAACGAAGAGTTGCAGGCAATGAATGAAGAGCTGCGTTCTGCCGCAGAAGAACTGGAAACCAGTAAAGAAGAACTGCAATCTATAAATGAAGAATTGACTACGGTGAACCAGGAATTGAAAGTAAAGATTGAAGAAACCAGCATTGCGAGCAACAATGTCCGCAATCTTATCAACTCAACTGATATAGGCACCCTGTTCCTCGACCGCAGTTTACGGGTGGTTTTATATACGCCTGCGACCGTAAAAATTTTCAACCTGATCCCTGCAGATTATGGCCGCCCACTGTCTGATATTACTAATAATCTGGAATATGAAGATTTTTTATCCGATGCGGAAACAGTATTAGACAAGCTCAGTACCGTAGAAAAAGAAGTGGGCATAAGGGAAGGCAGGATGTACCTCATGCGTATTACCCCCTACCGCACCGATGAGGATCGTATCATGGGCGTTGTAATAACATTTGTGGATATCTCCTCAAGAAAAGAAGCGGAACAACAATTGCAGCAGAATATGGATGAGCTTACCCGCTTTAACCTTGCTATGGTAAGCCGCGAAACAAGAATGATAGAATTGAAGAAAGAAGTGAATACGTTATATGAACGTTTATCAGAACCGCAACCGTATCCTTTGGATTTTGAAAAATAAAATATTGCCGAATGCATGAATCCGATAATGATAAAAAATCCCTCTCTTCGATAGCCAAAGCTGCCACATCTAAAAATGGCAATGGGATAAAGATAGAGGAGCTCACAGTGCAGTTAACAGAACTGCAGAAATCAAATACAGAAATCCGTGAAGGCCGCCGGGCTGCGCTTAATTTAATGGAAGATGCTATTTTATCTAAAGAAGCTTTGCGAAAAAGCGAAGAAAAATACCGCAGCATCTTTGAGAATATTGACCAAGGCTTCTCCATACATGAGCTTATCATTGATGAAAGCGGTAATGTTACGGACGTGATTTTACAGGAAGTAAATAAGGCGTTTGAACAACACACCGGCATAAAGAATGCCCAGGGTAAAAAGGTAAGTGAAATTGTTCCCCAACTTGAACCCGTTTGGCTGGATGCAATGACCCGTGCTTATAAGTATGGCGATACGCAGAGTTTTGAAGCTTACAATTCCGATACCAACCGCTGGATCACTTCACAATATTCCCGTATTGGTGGTGCAGGAAGCCGGCTTCTGGCTACTCTTTTTACAGACATTACTGAACGGAAACAACGGGAGCAGAAACAGGCGTATCTGTTGGAATTAAGTGATGTACTAAAAACGATAACTGACCCACATGAGATACAATCCACAGCTGTTAGTCTGTTGGGCAAATATTTGAAAGCCGCAAGGGCAGGCTATGCCGAAGACGGGGGTGATGGAGACACCGTCGTAATTACCCGTAATTATATAGACGGAGTACCAAGTATTGAGGGAACCTATCAGTACAATGATTATGGTCCTGAGCTGGTAAAAGAGCTACGGGCCGGACGTATGGTAGTGCGTAATGATATTGCGGCCGATGCAAGCCTGACAAACTTGGAAAAAGAAGCACATGCCCTGTTGCAATTAGGTGCAACGGTGAACGTGCCTTTAGTGAAAAACGGCCAGTTGGTGGCTATCCTCTTTGTACACTTTACAACAGCACATCATTTTTCAGAGCAGGAGTTAGCGTTGATCGAAGATACTGCAGAACGTACCTGGGCTGCGGTAGTAAGAGCAAGAGCTGAAGAAGCCTTACGCAAAAGCGAAGAAAAATTCCGTACCCTGTTTGAAACTATTGATGAGGGCTTTACTATACAGGAAGTTCTAATAGACCAAGGCGGAACCGTTGTTGATTTAATTTTTCGTGAAGTGAACGAGGCTTTCGAGAAACACTCGGGAATGGAAAAAGCGCTTGGTAAAAAGGTTAGCGATTTTACTCCCCATCTTGAACAACATTGGCTCGATGCTTTAACACAAGTTTGCAAAACAGGTGAACCACTGCGTAGTGAAGGATATGTAGCAGATTTGAATCGCTGGTTTACGTATCAATATTCACGGATTGGCGGGGAAGGCAGCCGTCTTATTGCCGGTATTTTTAACGACATCACCGAACGCAAACGTCACGAACAGAAAGAGGCATTCCTATCTGAAATTTCAAAAGACCTTGTTGAGCTTAAAAATATAAATGATACTATTGAATTGCTTGGAGAAAAAATTGCAAAACAATTCAACGCATCATGGTGCAATTTTGCAGAGATGTCAGCCGGTTCGGAAACGATAGTTGTAACATCCGGATGGAATGCTCCGGATGTGTCTTCGGTAAAGGGTAATTACAAAATGGAAGACCTGTGGACGGAAGAGCAAATTGAAAAAAATAACATGGGTGAAGTCACGGTTGTAAACGATACCCAAAACGACCCTCGTATTATTGCAACAAACTATGCTGCCCTGAACATGATGTCTTTCATTGCAGTACCGCTTGCCCGTAATGGCGAATTCAAATTCATGATAGGAGTTCCGGATACCAAACAACGGCAGTGGCGGGATGATGAAATTGATTTAGCCAAAGAGCTGACCACACGGATATGGATACGATTGGAAAAAGCAAGAGCCGAAGAAGACTTGCGCAGGAGCGAAGAAAAATATCGTTCGCTGTTTAATTCTATCGATGAAGCCTTTTGCATTTTTAACTTACAGTTTAATGAAGAAGGTAAAGCAGTAGATTGGTTATATACAGAAGCTAACCCGGCGTTTGAAACACAAACGGGTTTTATCAACCCTGTTGGCAAGTCTATAAGTTATTTTCAGCCCGGCTTAGAAAGTTCCTGGTTTGAGCGTTTTGCAGAAGTTGCACGTACCGCAAAACCTACCCGGTTCACACAATATACCAGAGATATGGGTATCTGGTATGATGTATATGCGCAAGCCGTTGGCGAAAGAGGCGAAAACAGGGTGTCGCTCTTATTTACTAACATTACCGAACGCAAACGCCACGAACAAAATCAGGCATTTCTGTCTGACATCACAAAAGACCTTGTTGAACTCAAAAATGTAGATGATGCATTTGAAGTATTGGGTGAGAAGATTGCCACCCATTTGGATGTGGCCTGGTGCAACTTTGCGGAAATGAGCGATGATACCGAAGCCGGCGTAGTAACATCGGGATGGAATGCGCCCCATGTGGTCTCCCTTAAAGGTGTTCACAAAATGAGAGAACTGTGGACGGAAGAGCAGATAGAAAAAAACAACAAGGGTGAAGTGACTGTTGTGAACGATACACAGGCCGACCCTCGTGTGAACGCAGCGGCTTATGGGGCCATGAACATACTATCGTTTCTCACAATACCGCTTGCCCGTGATGGAGCGTTCAAATTCATGGTAGGCATTCCGGACACAAAGCCACGAAAGTGGCGGGCTGATGAAATTGCATTGGCAAAAGAGGTAACAGAACGCATATGGACCAGGTTGGAAAAAGCAAGAGCAGAAAAAGCACTTCGTGAAAGCGAGGCAAAATACGCCACGCTATTTGCCGCATCGCCGGTTCCTTTTATGGTGATAGAGCCCAACGCAGGGGATTTTACAATTACTGCCGCCAACGAAGCTTATTACGCTGCCACCCTCACCACTCCTGAAACGCTTATCGGGCGCAGGCTGTTCGAGGTGTTCCCTGATGATTCAACCCGTCCGGGGCAGCTTGGCTCGGAAGCACTCGCCATTTCGCTTGACATTGTCTTGTCAACCCGAAGTACCGATGCAATGAAACGTATTCGATACGATATTATAACTCCCAATGGCAGGTTTGAGCCACATTGGTGGGAGGCGATTAATTCGCCAATGTTCGATGTGTTCGGGAACGTCAGTGCAATTATTCAGCAGGTACACCGGGTAACCGAGCTGCACACCGCCGAAGAGTTGGAGAGGAAGAACCAGGAAACCCTGCGTGAAAGTGAGGAACACAAAGTATTCCTGCTTACATTGACTGATACGATACAGTCACTTACTGACCCGGTGGAAATACAATTTGAGGCAGCAAGATTGGTGGCAGAACAGCTAAAAGCAGACCGTGCACTCTTTGCAGAGTTAAGCGATGATAAGCTCTTGATTCGTAAAGATTATGTTCGGGGTGATGTACCCTCACTTGCCGGAACCGTTAAACCAAAGGTAATTATAGCGGCCACTAAATTAGACAGGGACGAGCCTGTGATCATTAACGATATAGAGGTCTTTTCACTGCTGACTGATGAAGAAAAAGCCATTCTTGCTGCTGCCAAAATTAAAAGCCAGCTATCGGTAGCGCTTAGTAAAAAGGGCAAAAAAGTAGCCGGTTTTTCGGTTGATCAAACTGAGCCACGGGAATGGAAGCCTGTTGAAATATCCATTTTACAGGACGCTGCCGAACGCACTTGGGCAGCCGTGGAAAAAGCCAAAGCAGAAGAAGCATTGCTGGAAAGTAAAGAACGTTTGCGCACAGTTACTGATGCCGTGCCGCAATTAATATGGACGAATGATGACAAGGGTATAGCCAACTTTTTTAATGAGCGATGGTTTGAATACAGCGGTTGCAGTTTTGAACAATCTGTTGGAAAAGGTTGGGAAGCAATTGTACATCCCGATGATGCGCCCTCATCAAAAGATAAATGGCATAAGGCACTCGCAGCAGCAGAAATATTCGACACAGAATATCGCCTTAAAAGGCACGATGGTGTGTATCGCTGGCACATTGGCCGTAACATCCCCTTAAAAAATGCCGAAGGAAAAGTTGTGGGCTGGTTCGGTACCGCTACGGATATTGAAGACCTAAAAAAAGCGCAGGAAAACTTACGCTTAAGCCAGGGAAGGCTCAAAACCACCATGGACAGCGCTACAGATTATGCCATTATTTCTACCAATACAAAAGGTATAATAGAGGGCTGGAGTTCTGGTGCTGAACAAATATTCGGTTACCATGAAAAAGAAGTGCTTGGCAAGCCGGCTGACATCATATTTACTCCTGAAGACAGAAAAGCTGGTATACCTGAAAAGGAAATGGATATCGCCACACAAAAAGGGAGGGCAATAGATGAACGCTGGCACATGCGCAAAGACGGGTCAAAATTTTATGCTAGCGGTGTTATTTCTCTGATAGAAGAAGGCGATCTAACAGGCTTTGTGAAAGTAGCAAGAGATATGACGGAGGTGCAAAGAGCGCAGGAAAATTTACTCATACTCGAAGAACGCAACCGTATTGCATTGCAAAGTGCAGAAATGGCTGCGTGGGATTGGCATGTAGATAAGGATACCATAACGTGGAATGACCAACATTATTATTTACTTGGCCTGCAACCTGATTATACTGAAATAAATGTAGCATACTTTCTGCAGTTTGTGCATCCGGATGATAAGACGATGGTACAACAAACGCTAAAAAATGCAGTAGAGACAACAGGGGTTTATAAAGGAGATTTCCGCATTATACGTAACGACAATAACCAGGAAAGATGGATGACCGGGTTCGGCAGAATCTTTAACGGAGACAAAAATACAGGCCCCCGAATGATAGGAGTTATGTTTGATATTACCGAACGCAAAAAGCTGGAACAGCACAAAGAAGATTTTATTGGTATTGCCAGCCACGAACTGAAAACACCTATTACCAGTATCAAGGCTTATGCAGAGTTGCTCCAGGGTATCTTAGATGAAAAAGGGGATGTGGCCGGTGTAGAATTAATGAGAAAATTAGATGGGCAGGTTAACCGTCTAATCAACTTGATCCGTGCACTGCTGGATACTTCGAAACTGGCTGAAGGCGAATTACAATTAAACCTTTCCTCCTTTAACTTGTGTGAATTAATTGAAGAGCGTGTACAAGAGTTGCAA
Source organism: Chitinophagales bacterium (assembly GCA_025355935.1). GTDB lineage: Bacteria > Bacteroidota > Bacteroidia > Chitinophagales > Chitinophagaceae > Ferruginibacter. The sequence goes on from JANXYS010000282.1 coordinate 6,573, forward strand.
CTTACGTCACCGGCACATCATCTTCACTTATCAACACCGAAAGAAACACTTGTAACAGCAGACCGTGAACAGGTAGGGCAGGTGCTAACCAATTTTATTTCCAACGCCATAAAATACTCTCCTAACGGCGGCGAGATCACCATTAGCTGTAAAAAAAATAAAGACGAAATACAAGTGAGCGTAAAAGATAGCGGCATTGGCATTTTAAAAGAAGTGCAGCAAAAAGTATTTGAGCGTTTTTTTCGTGCCAATAATGTGCAGGAAAGTACCTTTCCTGGGATGGGGCTTGGGTTGTATATTACCGCTCAAATTGTGCATCTGCACGGCGGCAAAACATGGGTACAGAGCACCCCCGGTAATGGTTCAACATTTTATTTTAGTATCCCTTTGAAGATAAATAAATCTACTGTGGTGTGATTATTGTGTTTATCGTTATGTTACTCACAACATGGTTTACACAAAACGAAAACATAAGTGATGTTGTTTGTTGCAGGAATAACACCAATAATTATGACAAGGAAGGGAAAAACTGTGATGTTATGAGTTCAATACTTTTAGTAGATGACGATGAAGGCATTCTGGAAGTATTTCAAATTTTATTGAAACGTGCAGGCTATCAGGTAACTATATTTAATAAAGGCGAATCCATTTATAATAACCAGTTTGAGGAACCTGATTTGTTTATTTTAGACAGGCACATTAGCGGTGTGGATGGGCTTGAACTATGCCGCTTTTTAAAGCACCGGCAGGAAAACAGTCATACACCTGTAATTATCTTTACAGCAAGTTCTCACACAAAAGCACAGGCCAAAGAAGCAGGTGCTGATGATTTTATTGAAAAGCCTTTTAACAGTAAAGAATTAATTGCTATGATAGAAAATCATTTGAAGAAACCTGTTGTTTAAAGTATATCTTGCGACCGTCTTGTAAAGACGAAACTAATAAATCTGCTTACTACTGAAAGTTACTATCGTAACAAATAGCTATAGATTGATTAAGGTGCCGGAGGAAAAACTCATATTTAACGCATGCCTATGTTGATTGATTCTGCGCTCAGCTTTGACTTCTTCCTTCTGTTCTAACTTTGCAACAACAATGTTAAATGGGTCCATTGTATTTTGCTATAATGTCGGCTAGTCCCGGAACCAGTGAAGGATAAACTTTGTGAATTGACAACACTTTGCCCAATTCTCTTACCCTATGCAGAATAGCTTTGTGTGGCATTTCATGCCACATCACGTTTCTTCAAGTATGAATAATGCAACTAAGTATTGTCTGCCTGTTTACCTCTGCTGGTTCGCCCCTACAGGGAATTGGCCACTTCTAGTGATTGACGGATTCGGGAAATATTACTCATCAGAAATTTGTTGTGTGTATATTTTGATACCTCCTAAACATAAAAAAACCCGCAAACATTGAGTTTGCAGGCGTTTAGCATAATTTGGTATTGACTTTAGTGGAGCTGCAGGGAATCGAACCCTGGTCCAAACATACTCGCCATAAGCTTTCTACATGTTTATTTATGCATTAGTTGTCGGGATATAGCAGGAGCATAAAAAACCAACTATTTCCTTAGAAGAATGATCTTAAGTCCCAGTTACTTCATTCCGGAACAGCAACCTGTTTTTTATTTGAGTCGGCGGTGGAACATGGTAACTGGCGAACCTGTTCGACGGCCCTAATGGATGCTAATCTATCGATTAAGCAGCCATGGCATACTGAGTATTGCCATTTGAAGTTTTGAATATTCAGATTAAAGTGCTAATTATCCAACGCACTACATGCTTACACTTACAAAGATCTATGCTGTCAAAACCGGTCAGCCCCGTTTAAACAATTAACTGATTTGCTTATGAGTTAATATGCTAATGAGCAAATTTACGAAAACTATTTTGTTAGCCATTTAAAACTCTTGTGCAATACATTTGCATTTCTTATTTAACAAAGTACCAACATGCCGCCAGACGTTTATTATAAAGAAAGGATAGCCAGCTTACAACAACAACTACAAAAGTTTTTACAGAAAAAAAGCTTGCTTGGATGGCTGCGTTTTGCCGTAGTAGTGACACTTATTGCCAGCCTGTATTTTTTATTATCGATTGGGTGGATGTATGTAACTATTGCAGCCATTGTGCTATTGATTGTTTTTGCCCGGTTAATATTTACTGATCTCCGTAATAAAACTGCAATTGAAAATACCAGGCATTTAATTACAATAAATGAAGATGAGGTAAAAGCATTGGTGCATAATTATTATCACTTCGCAGATGGATTGGAACATTTACCCAAAGAACATTTATATGCCAACGACCTTGATATTTTTGGCAGGGCATCGCTCTTTCAATATGTAAACCGTACCGGCAGTGAAATGGGAAGTGCTGAGCTGGCTAAGTGGTTGTTACAACCTGCAAACACCACCATATTACTGCAACGGCAAACCGCCATTAAAGAATTA
>JANXYS010000304.1 GCA_025355935.1 Chitinophagales bacterium
CAGATTGCTGAACCTTATATCCGTCGCCGAGCCATGCGCCATCTTGAAAAAGGTCGTGTTGTAATTTTTGGCGCAGGAACAGGCAACCCGTATTTTACAACAGATACAGCAGGTTCATTGAGGGCGATAGAAATCAAAGCCGACGTAATTTTGAAAGGCACACGGGTTGACGGTATCTACACTGCTGATCCGGAAAAAGATCCAACAGCTACCCGGTATGGAAAAATATCTTTTGCGGAATGTATTTCCAAAAATCTTAAGGTCATGGACATGACAGCCTTCACGTTATGCATGGAAAACAACTTACCAATTGTGGTGTTTGATATGAACAAACCTGGTAACCTTATGAGCGTCGTTACCGGCGAAAAAGTAGGAACGCTTGTGAGTTAATTTCTCTGTGAAAGGCAGACCGATCTAAGTGAGTTTAAAATGAAAATATGAAAGTCCGGGTTGCCTAACAACCCGGACTTTCCATTTCATTAAATCTTAAAATCCTACTCCAATACCGACCTTTATTCCACGATTGAAGGCATTAACATTTTTATTAGCATCAACCTTTTGCAAGCCATAATCATAGCTGGCCGTAACATTGACATTCTTTGAAAAATTAAAGCCTATTCCCCCGGTTACGCCTGCATCCCAGCGATTAAACTGATTCGTAGCATCCATTTTGCGATCAAGCAAATTTATACCAAGCACACCCGCGGTTGTACGAAGATCCGCCGTTGCGAGGTAAGAGATTTGCGGACCAGCAAACACTTGCACGTTGCCAAGATTCAATTTCAACAACACCGGAATATCTATATACTGTGATTGCAGCTGCGCTTTCGCGTTAGCGCCTAAGAAATTAAGGCCCTTTACATTTAGTGCACCCGTTAAGTTATACCCTTTTTGAGTGTAATAAATTCCCGGTTCAACTGATAAGGTTTGATCTAAAGGGATATTTGCAAATACTCCACCATAGAACCCCGAGCGGTCTGTAGTCTTAACCATTCCATTAGTGAAATCAAGTAGCTTTGAAAGGTTACTAACTGCATCACCGCGCATGCCTGTTGATGATAAACCGCCCCGGAAACCAAACGTTACGGCTGGAGCAGCGGATGATTTTGTTTGCGCAAATGAATAGCTGGTGATGGTTACGAAAAGAATAAGTATAAGTTTTTTCATGTTGTGGGTGAACAAGATTTTAAAGCCGTTCTAACATGAGAAAAGAAATTTACGTCAAGGATTAACGGGTAACCCATAACCTTTTGTTAAAGGAAGATTATAGTAAATCCACCCCCGAAAACTTTCCCGCAAGATGATTCAAATCGTGCGCGTCAATAAAACGAGCCCTGTTACCGGGGCTCGCCTTTTTAACCAGAGTTGTAATAAATGCCAATGAATTAATCTATCGTAACTTTTTCCATTTTATCGCCAGCCTTAATATCGTCCAGAAATTCTAATCCGCCGGTAATTTTCCCAAAGCATGTGTGAACGCCATCGAGGTGTTGGGTACCCTGCCTGTTATGACATATAAAAAATTGGGATCCGCCGGTATCTTTTCCCCGGTGAGCCATTGACATTACGCCGCGATCATGAACTTGCTTATCCGCTTTTGTTTCGCACTTAATAGAGTAACCCGGGCCACCCGCACCTGTTCCATCAGGATCACCTGTTTGAACCATAAAATTTGGAATTACGCGATGGAAACTAATGCCATCATAATATCCATCTGTTGCAAGCTTTTTAAAATTTGCTGCAGCTATTGGAGTAGCATCATCATACAGTTCAAATCTAAAGGTGCCCTTATTAGTTTCTATTTTTCCCGTTGTTGTCTTTTGATCACTCATAATAAAAATTTTATCCCGCAAAACTAAGCTATCTGCAAGAGACGGGGATACAAATACATTCTTTATACCCGCGACATTCGTCAAGATCGCAGGGGATATATTGTTTAAGAAACCACATTTGGCGGCATTTTTGATCCCATACAACAAGGCTTTACACAATATTTGTTGAACAAAAGCATCAAAGCAATTGTAATTTTAAAAATAATAACATGAAAAAAGTATGGTTAATCACCGGGTGCTCAACCGGTTTTGGAAGAGAACTAGCTACGGAAGTTTTAGCAAAGGGGTATAACGCCGCAGTAGCGGCACGTAATACAGAGGACATTAAAGATATCGTTGCAGCCTATCCCGATACTGCTCTGGCTATTCAATTGGATGTTACGGTTGCTGCTGACATAACGGCCGCGGTTAACAGCACTATCCAAAAGTTTGGGCAAATAGACGTGTTAGTTAATAACGCAGGTATCGGTTATTTCGGTGCGGTTGAAGAAAGTGAAGAAGACGAAGTAAGGCGGATGTTTGAGATCAATTTTTTTGGACTTGCAAAAATGACGCAGGAAGTGTTGCCCTTCATGCGTAAACAACGAAGTGGCCATATCTTAAACGTTGCATCCATCGGTGGTTTAAGAAGTTTTCCTGCTGTTGGATTTTACAATGCTACCAAGTATGCGGTTGATGGTTTATCTGAAGCATTAAGCAAAGAAACTGCGCATCTTGGCATAAAGGTTACCGTTATTGCACCGAGCGGTTTCCGTACTGATTGGGCAGGGCGGAGTGCTAACAATAGTAAGATTGTTATCGAGGATTATGCAGACACAGCAGGTAAAAACAAAACTGATATTCGTGGCTACAGCGGGAACCAACCGGGCGATCCAAAGCGTGCAGCCAGTGCTATGATCGCAGTGGTAGAGTCTCCTAATCCGCCGCTACGCTTACTTTTAGGTGTTGCAGCCTTGAAAGGTGCCAGGGCTAAACTGGAAGAATTAAAACATGATTTTGACACCTGGGCCGCAACAACAGAAGGTGCTGACTTTCCAAATAGCTAGTTATTGTTTATAAAGAAATTACATAAAGGGTTCCCCTCCGGGAGCCTTTTTTGTTACAATGAAATCCGGGTAGTTATATTTGCTTCACAGAAAATTAAAAGTCGTTTATGATTGATAATATAAAAATTGAAAGCACTGAAATTTTATCTGACAATTGGTACACTTTAAAGAAAATAAAATATAGCTACCACAAAAAAAATGGAACTGTTCATACACAAACCCGTGAAGCCTATGATCGCGGAAATGGGGCTACTATTCTGTTATACAATCCTGCGGCTAAAACCATCATTTTAACACGTCAATTCAGGCTGCCCACTTTTATAAACGGAAATGAAACCGGAATGCTCATTGAAGCCTGTGCTGGTCTTCTTGATGATGATAATCCCGAAGACTGTATCCGCAGGGAAACAGAAGAGGAAACGGGCTACGTCGTCAACAATGTAAAAAAGGTATTTGAAGCCTATATGTCACCTGGCTCGGTTACAGAGATTCTTTACTTCTTTATCGCAGAGTATTCCAGTGCCATGAAAGTTAATAACGGCGGGGGTAAAGAAAACGAAGAAGAAAATATTGAAGTGCTTGAAATTAGTATCGATGAGGCAATGAGGATGGTAGATGATGGACGTGTTAAAGACGCTAAGACCATCATGTTACTTCTGTATATTAAGCTCAACAATATTCTTTGATAAAGCGTTCGTTTATGCTAAAGGCCGCTGCTAGTATCCTTAATTCCAAGTTGGGCTTTGTAACGTGCAATAGCATTATTAGCTTCAATCAATTTCAGCTTCATGGTATGTACGGCAGGTTCTTTCGCCTCAAGCATCGCTTCGGTTTCTTCATTACTTTTTTGCAGAAGCATAATATCCTGATCCATCAATTTATTAATGGCTAACACCTCATTCAACCTTTTTTTCAATTCCAATTCTACCCCCTGTTTTGCCTGATGAAGCATAACGTTCTCCTTTTGTACCGTTTCTTTTCGAAGCTTCTCGCTTTCCAAATACCCCAAAGCACTTTTATTCTCCTTCCTCAACTTGGCCATGGCAATTGTTCGGATTAGCCAGGCAAGACCAAACCCTGCTACGAAAGCGATAGAAACATATATCAATAACTGTGTCAAGAAAATATTTAGTTGATGAACCTGCAAATTATTTCATTTCCTAACCAAACCGGAAATAATTTGATGTTTTGTGAGAAAAAAGGCCGACAAGCTTTCATGAACTTGTATAAACTTATTAAACTCTTAATTCAGGTAAAATTTTGACAGCCTAACTTTTCGTGTCTGAAAGAAGACCCGTTTAAAATTAGCAAATTTTAGTGATGAGGAACTTTTTATATCGTTGGATACTGACGCTGAAAGTTAACGAGGCAACAGCGGTATGAGAGTGGAAATAAGTTAATGTTAGCCATCCAAGCCGTGATCAGTAACTTGATGTAGATTAAAATCTATGAAGCATGTTTTATGTAAAATCATGAATAATTAATAAGAATGCTGTAAATCAATTTCAATATTGTTAATTTGATACTTTAATCTTCCCTTGTACAAATCCATGTTTTAGCTTCTTCAAGTTCGGACATTTTAAATCCCCTTGAATTACCGGGAACTCCCAAGCTAAATATGTCTGTAAATTTTTCAACACCCGACTGATCGGTAACAACGGCGATTTTTTTCCACTTAGTAAAATTCTTAATGCCAAGTTGAAAATCCTGTACCCATGATTCTGCCGTATTGTTGTCCACGTCAGTATTAAGTACCAGCAGGTAATAAATTTCATTATTATTTTCCACCAGTCTTTCCAGTCCGGGTAATAATATCCCCTCTATGTCAACATGGGTTATTTCGCCAGTGGCAGTAACACCAAATACAAAGGAGGGCAAGCCGCTAATTTCTATGAACATTGAAGTAATTTTTGAAAAGCTGTTTAATAATAGTGCGGCAAAGCGTGAGTAATATTTCTATCTCTGCATGATCCCTGTACCGGCAATATGTTAGGCGGGTGGATGGCCTATCTTAAATAAAAATCCTTGGGCAATCGTCAGCTCATTTAATAGGGTGATCGATCTTCCAACCAATTTCTTTAAATGAGTAATTGTTCGACATTTCAGCAGAACAGGCTGTAAGTGCCACAACAAGATCCATTTCCGCCTGAATTGTGATATGATCTCCACTCTTGCTAGTTGGAGGTAATACAGCTATTTTCCCACTGTTACCGTCGATGGTAACATGCATAAAAATATTGAAGCTTACGGGGATTTGATCAGGTTTTATACCATAAGGTTGAAGGGCGTTTGCAATATTGCCGAAACATCCATGGTGAGCAGACTGATGACCGTAAATGATCTTAAAGGTTTCCGCGCTACACGGTGTAAGTAGGAAATCATGACGTCCGACGGTATCTTCACAAATGTTAAACATAACATTGCTCCGATTTGAATAGAAACGATGACCGGTTGATAGAAAAATGGTTTCGGCATAATCGATTGTACGGCCGGATGATAGATATTCCGCTGTATCATGTTGGTTAAAACACACCAGGTCTGATACCTGCTCGCCTTGTATATCTGTTACCGTCAAACGCTCACCGCGCTTTAAAACAAAGGCAGTCCCACTGCGTGGCGGAATAATATTAATCGGTTCCATGATTTGTTTTAAGCGGGCAGACCAGGGGAGTGTCATAGTTCCGACCGCTATATTGCTCGGCCTCAGAGGAACGCCCGTGATCGTTTAACATCGGATTGATGCTTCCGGAATATATTAACTCCCGCTTACGCACAACTACTTTTAATTTGTCATACTTCCCTGTTTCTTTCAATGCTATAAATTGGGCGTGTGGATTAAAAATGATAGCCGGAAATTGGAACCGCCTTGACGGGCGACTGCTGGCAGGGTGCATTCCGACAATGAAAAAAGCTTCCGCCTTAAGGCTTAGACTAAACTCTGACGAAGCAGGATCTGCAGAAACCCTCTCATCATAGCTGAAAAATTGCTTGTCAAGGTTTAGCAATGCTTGCAGCCGTTGCCATAAAAATCTTTCATATAGATCTTCCGTTATCTCCATGGGACCATTAAATAAAATTGCTGCGCTGTGAAAGTTTGAATCAGAACTCCGGTAATCGTCTATAAACTTATATAGAAAATTAAGTATATCCTGATCGTCTGCGGGGCAAGCCATATTGCCGGCCACCATACACCACGCCTGGCTTTTCGCGAGCGCAGTTTTTGCCCCTACGCAAGGGAAGGTTTTGTCTTCAATGAAAGCGTGGTAGGCATTACGGATGTGTTGTAAATCGTGTATCATAAAGTATACCCCAAAATTTACAATCCCTGTGCCAACTCAAATATTAGTAGATTGGTCCAGGGCCTTCAGCACCCTAAAATGTTTTTTTGCATCACGCAAAAATCTACGTCCTTTATTGTAACTCCATCGTTCATAGCCTGCCTGGTAATTTATGCTGGCAATGTGGTTCATAATCTTCCAATGTTCAAGCACTATACGGTAAGCCTGCAATAGTGTATTGTCATTCCCATAGATGTGGTGAGGTTCTGCCCCACATCCGTTGTATTCAAGGATGGAAAAGTTTTCGCCTTTTTTTAAGGCCTCTACAGAGGCACATTTGATGTCGTAACGGCCGTAATAAAAGTGTTTAGTGTAGTGACTAATTTCATCAAATACTTTCAACAATTGTTCATCTTTTTCCTTTTCAAGACTAACTAACTTCCCGCCCCGGCTAAGATTTAGTGCATGCGACAAAATATAATTTGAACCCGCCGGGAGAATCTCGTTCAGTCTTGCAGAATGCTTTGACTTCATTTCCTCAAGCATGAAGCTCGCGCGGGGGCAGTGTTCGATAAGTTGATTAAGTGTGGATGTGCCATCACCCATTACCTGCAGAAACTCCTTTTTGATAAACCCGGTAATTGTGCCTTTTTCCGCCCCGGGAAATCTGTAATAAAACACGCTTACTTCAAGGGGGTAATGGATCAGCTCCTGTGCGATGTAATTCGCTGGCATTACTTTGTGATAATTCGCAAGTTCCTCATCTGTCCTGATCTTTCGGAACATAAAGCCCATCATACCCACATCGGGCTTGACGGCAAATGGATATTGAAGCCCACTTGCGTTTACTTGTTTCCGTATACTCTCGATATCAGCATGGTGCGAAAGATAGATTGTTTTAGGAAAAGTATGCAGGGGAAGTTGCTCATACATTTCGCGCTTTGTTTCCCCCTCGAACCCGCTGAATGTGAGCGTGGGATTCGAAGGCATAAAGAACCATAGCGAACGCGCCCGAATGCAATACCAGCACCAAACCGGCGCAATGGGAATATATTTAGCGAGATAATGCCAGGTTTCCCAATGCGTTATATGGTAAATCGTCTTTTTTAGATTCATATCTTGGTCTGTGCGCAATACATACAATCACTGAAGGCGATTGTATACGCAAAATACCGATATCTGCTGGTCGGTAAATGCGAGTTTTCTCTTTGATGTACAAATAGATCTTTTTTAGCTATCATAACCTCATAGTACTAGTGAATTTATAAGTCTAATAAGTGTGGGTAGAATTGTTAGTACAGGAGGAATGTTTTTAATGATTTCTTGCAAAGCTTCCGGGCGACAGATACCATGCGCCACATCAAAACTAACGCTCTTCATCTTGAGCCATATCATCGGTTCTTACTTCAGGTAGTCCAGAGCTCCCTTTTTACCAGTTTATAAAAAGCTACAGCTATCTGTAGTAGCCTGAAGATTATGGAGATCGTAAACGTTTTGTAATATTTATATATTATGGCAAAAGATTTGCACCCCTTACAATACACCATAATTTAAAGCGAATGACAAAAGACGACGACAAAAGAAAAGCGGAAGCTGATCACAAAGACAGTGCGGTAAAGCCAGAGCCTGAAACTCTTCACACCCCCGATCCGCAAAAAAAGATGGAAGGGCCAATATCCTCACTAATCCAGGGAACAAAGAAGACATTTGATTCATCCCAAACCAAGGAAGAGGCAGATGAAGAAAAGGAAAAAGATATGTAATTATGTGATAAATATTCTTCGCCCGCAAGTAATCTAAAAAGGTCAAACCTGTCTACCGGTTTGACCTTTTTATTTAAGGCTTGAAATGAAGAACAGTTTTATCGAACTGAAATGCTACCCTCAATTGAGTCATCGATTGTCTTTCCGATTACCGCTCCAACCAAACGCTTCACAAATGCTACCGCCTGGGCATGTTTAGTGTCCCAGTAATACCCTTCATCAGGTATAACTTTGATAACAGTGATCCGCGAATCATCCACTCCTCCAGTGAACCAGGTCTTCAACAGCGGATTCCATAACTCCTCAATCTTTTCCTTGTCCTTACTAACAAAGGCTCTACCACTTACCGAAAGAAAGTCTGAGTGTGGCGATCCCTGGAAAAGCAGCTGGACCAGCGGATCATGCGTTATTTCATCATTTTTGTGACTATCATCCGAACTTAAAAACCAAATATTTCCCTCGTCATCCGTTTTCTGCACTGCCATGGGTCGCGTAGTGAATGGGCTCCCGGTTTTAAAGTTTGTACAAAAGAAACAGCTTGATGCCTTTTCTATAAGTTCTTTTAATTTATCACGTCCCTGCTTCCCTGAAAGATCTTCGTAATTATCTTCAGACTGATTGTTGTTGATGCTATCCATAGTAAAAAATTTTATATTAGAGTTCAAAAATTACACCATACGAGCCTTCCCTCTTGATAGATAGAATAAATGGGGTTTGTTTTACGGCACCGGGTGAATAGAGTGCGGATTTTAAACAATTTCCATATCGTATATACTGCTGGCTTTCGCCTTGGGCAAAATGATGTACACCTGAGTTTGATAAGGCGGGAGCCGGGAAATCAAAGCAAAATCCAAACTGATAAATTCTGCCTGCGAATCCCTAATTTAGTATAATGAGGCATGAAAAGAATATCCAAATTACCGGCGCGGCAGGGAAGAAAATTATTCTTGATATATTTTTTGAAGACGGCGTGAGCCGGCGGCCCGTTGTAATATACTCCCATGGTTTTAACGGGTTCAAAGATTGGGCGAACACCGACCTTATTGCAACCCGTTTTGCTGAACAAGGGTTTACGTTTATAAAGTTCAATTTCTCTCACAATGGCACCACTACATCAGAGCTGGAAACATTTGCTGACCTGAAGGCTTTTAGTGAAAATAACTATACAAAGGAGTTGTACGACCTTGCTGCGGTTATTGACTGGTGTGCCGAGCCTTTAAACAAATTTGCTGAGCAGATCGAATCGGGGAAAATTAGCCTGGTTGGGCATAGTATGGGCGGCGGAATTTCAATCCTGCAGGCTGCTCGAGACGAACGCATTACCAAACTCGTATGTTGGGCCTCTATCGCCGAATGTAAAACTCCCTGGGGGACCTGGCCTGCGGAAAAAATCAACGAATGGAAAATAAATGGCGTTGCCTATTATATAAACACCCGTACAGCCCAGCATTTACCAATGCTTTATCAATTGTATGAGGACTATCAAAATAATGCAGGAAAGTATGATATTAAAGCAGCAATTGCCCGGCTTCGGATTCCAATTTTGTTGTGTCATGGTTTAAAAGACAGCTCCGTTCCATTTGAAAAAGCCCTCGAGTTACAGGGCGCCCAGCCTGCTGCTACCCTTTTTACTGTCGATAGCGACCATGTATTTGACCGAAAACATCCCTGGACTGAACCCAACTTACCAGGCCCTATGGAGGCTATAGTGCGCGAAACCATTGAATTTTTGAATGAACGGTGATACTAATCGTCTTCGCCGTAGCTTGGGGCTTAACGGGTGTCAACCTTTAAAGGTTGACACCTGCTTTTACAGCAATTTCCTCATCGCCATTATATATCCAATGTGCAATCCATCATGAAATAGCAAAAAGGTTATGCTTTGTTCAATATTTTCGTGCTCAACGCCGTAGCGGTTTGTCCAGGCCGGGTTGGCATTAAACAAACCCTCATTGTAATCCATCTCCAGGGTATCAATGGTTGAAAAAAGTAACTTTTTAATTTCGGTAATTTGAGTTTCGCTTAATGCGGCAGCGGGATGGGTATCCGGCTTATAATTTTGAAAAAATGCATCTTCAATAACCAGTGGTAAACCCGCTCTAACATAACAAACGCCTTGTTGCGCAGCGACCATGTGAGCTACATTCCATATAACATTATTATTAAAGCCTGCAGGGATTTTATTTAGTTGTTCAGACGATAATAGATCAAGAAGGCTAAGTAAAAAGGCCCTCGTTGTACGTAATATTTCAAATTGTTTTTTCATTACACAATATTTGTTAATAAAATTATTAGTGCTGGTCTTTTCGTGTTCCGTCGGCGTAAAAATTAATGAGTGCTTCCATGCTATCTTTTAACTTGCCGGATGCTTCATCAAAATAAGAATCTTTCATTTTTTTTGATGCCTTATTATCAGCGGATTTTTTTATCAATGCCCTTATCGGATCGATTGCTTCGAAAAATTCAGAAATATTCTGTTCGTAAAAGATACTTTCGGCCTCAATATTCTGAAGCAAATTTTCATGCTCGTCGAGTATTGAATAAAATTCTTTTACATTGTCGGGCGTGTGCCGCCGCGGTATACGGTCGAAGAGGGCATGCAGTTCCTGGCTGGTACTATTCATTTCGATGTTACTGATTGATCATCAAATTTATAAAAACAAATCCAGTCGGAATGATGTATGCAACACCTAGTTTATAATTGCTTGTAACTTATTGATCCTATTTAATAGGGTTAGCCGCAACACCAGTATTGGAAAGCACAACAGGGATAATCATTCCGTGCTTATCGAAAAACATTTCCTCTATACACGTTACCCGGTGGTTAGCGTCTGTTTCGTTCAAGGGACGACGATGATAAACTATATAATATTTCCCCGATCTGTTTTCAATCAAAATCGAATGATGTCCTGCCCCGGTTGCGACTGATCTATCCTGCTGGAGAATTTTTCCTATCCGCTTGAAAGGACCAAAGGGGCTGTCAGATATTGCATAAGCAACAGCATAATCGGGGCCGGTCCAACCCCCTTCACTCCACATAAAGTAATATTTATTTTTGTGCATAAACATCATCGGGCCTTCCACGTATCCATCAGGCGTTATCTCCTTATAAACGCTACTATCTGCAAATGGAATAATGCTTGTGAAATCGTTGCTTAACCTCGCGATGTTACAATGCTGCCAGCCGCCGTATATAATGTAATAAGCGCCGTCTTTGTCTTTAAACACAAACTGGTCGATGGGTTGAGCAGCATTGTAGAATTTGTCGATCAGTGGCTTCCCGATAAGATCTTTAAATGGCCCCCCGGGTTGATTGGATACAGCAACGCCGATACCTCCGTGTTCACTATTGTTCTGAATGTCATTGGCGGCGAAAAAGAAATAGTACTTTTTATTTTTCTCTACAATTCCAGGAGCCCACATAGCACGGTGCGCCCAGCGTATGGCGGATGTATCCAGAATCTTTGCATGCATTCTCCAATGGACTAAATCTTTAGACGAGAAGGCATCGAAAAATACCTGCTTTTCGTACCGGTCTGAGTAAGTGGGATAGATCCAATATTGCTTTTGAAAGATGGCTGCTTCCGGGTCGGCATACCATCCAGGCAGGATAGGATTTCCTGAGAATGATTTTGCCGGCACCTGCGACAATACCGCATCGGAATAAGAGAACAGTATGAATAACAGCCACAAACATTTTTTCATAAATGGAAGATAACCAATCTTCGATTATATAATAGTTTGTGAGGCGCAGCAATTACTATTCGCATTCATTTCTGTTGCATGCGAAGCTGAAAATAAATTTTGTCATGTAGTGGTCGGGAAAGTGTTTCGATCCGAAGAAAACTTTTATTGCCCATGTCCGAATAACCAGGATATTGCAGAGTACGCATAAAAAAAACAGGCGCCATTAAGGCGCCCGTTCATCAATTTGCAAAACAAATTAATTGATCTCGATTTTCCGGGAAGTTGCTTCCGCTCCACTCACTAAAGGCAAACTAACCTCCAGTACCCCATCAATATACTTTGCAGAAATATCTGCAGTATCAATTTGACTGTCGAGCGTGAAAGTACGTTTGAACCCTCCCCGGCTGTATTCCCTTAACGTCCATTCCGGGCGGTTAAATCCTTCTGGTGGAGTGTACGAAATGGTTAACTCCAAACCATTAACTCCAAGATGAAAATGCTCTTTGATTCTACCTGGCGCAAACACCAGCATTTCGTAACTGTTGCCCGTTTTGTAAATGTTTACGGCTGCCCTTTGCATTGAACGGATAAACATGGGACTTTTGTTTCCGGAGGTGCCTTTTGCGGCGCATGACTGATTGTAGTTCATGTGATGATAATTTTGTTTAAAAAATAGTTTACAGTTTAATGCATACAAAAGAATGCCGGATTAGAATACATGAAAAACTGTCAGGTAAGGAGGTGAAAATTTTTTAAGCAGCTCATTTTTTAGCTGGTTCCGGAGCAGGGCTGTGTTCGGGATCAGATGTTCCCGGATCCAACCACATTTCTTCCCCTTTGCTCTTGGCCCAAATGCGGGTAAAGGAGGTGCCGAAATATAAAATCATCGAAGAATAAAAAAGAAAAAGTAATAATAAGACAACCGCGGCGGAGGCACCGTAAAGACTGTTAATGTTGTTAAATGATAATAGCTTATGTAGGATAATCTTTCCGACAGAAAAGAGAAAACTTGTAAATAAAGCGCCTGCCCATGCGCTCCTCCATGAAGGTCGGCCGCTTGATATGAAGCGGAACATGACCAGGAACCAGCCCGAAATGATAAGCCATGAAATTAAAAATGTTTGTATGCGGTTTATTTGATTGGAAAAAGAAGGAGATATACGCACAAACAAATTGCCGACAAATATCTGGATCATCTCAACGATCACTCCTGCTGAGAAAAATAATCCGGTAACTAAAATGAGTAACAGCGACTGGAGTCGCGATTCTATTGTATTCAACACCTTACCCATGTTTGCTTTCACCTCCCAGATTTGGTTTACTGAATCTCTGATCACCTTAAATAAAGTAGTAGCAATAAACCCCAGGAAAATAAACCCCGCAACAGTGGCGGGCCAATTATACGTTAGTTTTCGGAACGACCTTATAACTGAAACTATTTGTTGTACAGCTTCTTTCCCAAAAGTGCCGGACAAACCTACAAATACTTCCTGTTTTATTGTTTCCGGATCAATTACCAGGCTGAACAATTGCACGAGGAGTATGAGGATTGGTGGTAAGGCAAACATAGTAAAGAAGGCTGTTGCCCCCGACATACGAAGCGGGTCGTTGTGAAAGAACAATTTGCCTGAATCTCTCAGGATATGACCAAAGGTTCTAAGTTTTTTCATGTGTCCTATCTACTTTTAATGATCCCAGGCTATTTGTTGCGTATTTCGCTCCCAAAAACCACAATAAATACCCAGACTAGAGCCGCGGTACATTACGACCTTAATTATACCCAACGAGCAAAAGTGGAATGTTTCTTGCAAAAGAAAAGTTAAAACCAACGGCAATGGAATTTCGTAGCTACATAGCATGCCGATTCCTTCCTTATGAAAATCCACTCGCCTTCCCTACCAGTAATTTGTGAACTGGCTTATAAAGCCGACTGTTTTTGAATAACTGGGTAAACCTCTGACATTGCCTGAACATTCACATCATTTACTAAATTATTAATGTATGAAACAAAAAATCTATGCAGCTATTATGTTGTGCGCCATGTTTCTGAACACGTTTCCTATCTGGGCATCGAGCCACCGGGAAGCGCCGATGATTGCTGACGATCCGGTGGCGGATAACACTGATGTTTACGCTTTTAAAAGTCCGACTGATCCTAATAAGATCATTTTAATTGCTAACTACATTCCTTTCCAGCTGCCCCAGGGTGGCCCAAATTACTACCATTTCAGTTCTGATGTACGGTATGAAATTCATATCGATAACAACATCAACACCGCGGGCGATGACATCATCTACCGTTTTACATTTTCTCGCACTAACGAGGATCCAACAACCTTTTTCAATATCAGATTAGGTAAAGAAAATCTTAAAACCACCTATATGCTCGAAAGAAGCACTAATGGCGGAAAAAGTTTTTCAACAATTGTTACGAAAGGAACAGTTCCACCACCTAATATTGGCCCAAGGTCTATAAGTAGTCCGGTAGGCTTAAACGCTCCGGATTATGAAACACTGATGAAAAAAGCAATCACCACTTCTAACACAGGGGAGAGAGTATTTTGTGGACCGGTTGATGATCCATTTTTCGTTGACCTCGGCGGCATTTTCGATTTAGGTGATGCTCCCCGCCAGGGACCAACACACCCGGAAGATGGTTTAAAATGCTACAATGTATCTACTATCGCATTGGAAGTAGATGTTGCTACACTCCAGGCAAATCACAAGAAAGTTAGTGATGCAGCAAATATCCTGGATCCAAATTATGTGATCGGCGTTTGGGCTTCTGCCAGCAGACAAAAAATCACCGTATTAAATGATGTTGCCAAAGACAAAGACAATGATGATTACGATTGGGAAAGAGGCAGCTCTAAAGAAAAAGCGCTTGTTAGCCATGAAGGCCCCTGGATTCAGGTTTCCCGCCTAGGCATGCCCTTGACTAATGAGGCAGTTATTCCAATCGGCGACAAAGATCTTTGGAACAGGTTAACGCCATACCAGGACTTAAGCAGGATCAAACAATTTGGCAATTATTTTTACAATCCTGAGCTTGCCCTTTACATGGACGATGCTCAGTTTGGTGGCGCTGTTCCCGCTTTCAAGCCGCTTAGAATACAAAAGAATTCGCTCGGTCAGTTTGGATTTGGAAATGGCCAAAACGGATTGTATGCTTTAAAAGGTAATCCGGCTTTAAATGGCACTGCTTTAAGTGAGGCCAATTTTGGAGGTTTACTATTACCGGGCCCAAATAAACCACGTTCAGTGGATCTTTGGCCAATTTTTCACACTGGCGTTCCTAACCTCGCACCTTATCAATTAGCTACCGGCAAAGGCGGTAACCCACTGGCAGCTGGTAAACCATTTATTAATAACTTTCTACCAAACGGTGGTGATATGTTACGTTTGAACATGGCGGTACCTGCTACACCACGTAACTCTGCAGACTTCAGCAATGAGGGGCTGGTACAGGCAGCAGTTTTAGGATTGACTGACGCAAGGTTCAATACAAATACAGACATCCAATTTATACCGAATATGGATGGCTTCCCGAATGGAAGAAGACTGGAAGACGACGTAACCCGCATTGAATTGCAAGCGGTAAGTGGCGTTGTACTTGCGGCTATTGGTCTTTGGTATGATGACTATAAGCCCGGTGTTTCACCTAGTCCGGTTACGCCGAACCTGGTAAGCGTATTAACGTACAACACTGGTGTTAATGCGAATGATACAACATTAAAAACGGTATTTCCTTTTGAACAAACTCCATGGGCTGGTACCCATAACTGTGATTGTACCCAACCTATGCAGAATTCAGCTAAAGGCATCAGCTACGGTCAACCGAACATGGGTAAGAAAGGCATTCTTTCATTGTCTGCTCCGGAAGCAATTATGAAACTTTCGCCTAACCCTTTCACTGATAATACACGTATAAGTTACGATGTACGGTCTAACAGCAGGGTAACTATATCGGTGTATGATACACAGGGCAAACAAGTTCAGGTGCTTGCGGATCAAATGCAAAAAGCGGGAAGTTATAGTCAAACCTTCACCGGTAAAGGACTACCGGCAGGAGCATACTTTATTCGGATTGCAACTAATGGTCAGGTGAAGCAAACACTTAATGCCGTTAAACAATAATGAAACAAAGGGTTGCAGTTTAGCAGGCATGTATAACCTGCAACCCTTTTTTATTTTTTCCTTTTTAACCTTTATCTCCCGCATAAAAATATTTACAATGAAGAAGCAATACATCTACCTACTGGTCCTAGTGGTATTTATAGCGACTGCTGGTTTTGTTGTTTTAAAATACCAGCACCAACAGTCTGCAGAAAAAAATGCGGCGTTTGTGCTATTACCCCGCATCGGAACGACTGCCAACAATGCGGAATGGATTGCGGCTAAAAAAAATACTGACAACCTCATGGCTAAACTGAGGAAAAACCCTGCAGACAATAAATCGGCTATTGCGCTAGCCAATGCCTATATTATTGAATCGCGGATAAGCGGCAACATTTCTTATTATGACAAAGCTGCGATGAAAATCGTTGAAGGCGTTTTAGAAAACGATCCGGATAATATAGAAGGACTGATGTTGAAGTCGCTTCTCCAATTATCGGAACACCATTTTTCTGATGGGCTTGCAACGGCACAACATGCAGTGAATATAAATCCAAATAATTCTTTCGTGTATGGCTTACTGGTAGACGCGAATGTTGAAATGGGTTATTACGACTCGGCAGTTGCTGCCGCGGACAAGATGATTACGGCAAGGCCCGATCTGAGGTCTTATTCACGCATCGCCTACTTGCGCGAAATTAATGGCGACTACACCGGTGCAACTGAAGCTATGCAACGCGCAGTTAACTCCGGCCCTCCTTCCCAGGAGGCTACCGAATGGTGCAGGGTTCAATTGGGCAAATTATATGAAAGTATGGGCGAAAAAGACAAAGCAACTTATCAATACCAGCTATCTCTTGCAGCGCGTCCCGATTACGCAAATGCTCTTGCTGGGTTAGGCAGAATCGCTGCCGATGATAACAACCTGGATAGTGCAATTTATTTTTTTGAAAAAGCAGCTGCCTTGAGCGGCGACCTCGGAATTAAAGAAAATTTGGCGATTGCCTATTTAGCTGCGGGCAAAAAAGATAAAGCAAAGGCTCTAAATGACGCGGTCATCAACGAGATGAAAAAGAATGCCACTGCAAGTGCTGCCGATCCAACCATTGGACATTATTCTGATAAAGAGCTGGCCTACGCTTACCTGCAAGCCAATGACAACGATAAAGCGTTGGAACATGCGCTGGCTGAGTACAACCGCAGGCCTAAAAACATAGATGTCAACGAAACAATGGCATGGGTTTATTACAAAAGGAAGGAGTTTGATAAAGCAGTTCCTTACATGAATGCTGCAATGGTTACAAAGAACCGTAGTCCATTATTCTTATGTGCCGGCGGCTTGATTTATGCGAAGACCGGTGATACACAAAAAGCAAAAGCTATGTTATCAGCGGCACTTAAACATAAGCCTGTATTGCCTGCGGACTTAAAGATGGAAAGTGAGCAAACGCTTAATACTTTGTAAAATGCCATCCAATCAACAGTTCAGGATTATTTGCGGACTATTTTGTTTGTGTATCCTTACCAGCCTGCAACTTTATGCGCATACAATCAACTACGCTTTACAAGATGCCCCAGTACACGAGGTTGCCTGGTTTTATTTCAAACTAGGTTTCACACACATCGTTCCGCAGGGTATTGATCACGTACTATTTATTACTGGAATTTGCCTGATCAACACAAAATTAAAATCGATTATTTACCAGGCCTCCGCCTTTACCATTGCTCATACCGTTGCGCTTGCCTTAAGTATGAAAAATATAATAGTTGCACCGAGCCCTATTATTGAACCCATTATTGCGATGTCGATCGTGTTCGTCGCAATTGAAAATATATTGTTAAGTGAATTAAAACCATGGCGGATTGTATTGGTATTTTTATTCGGACTTATTCATGGGATGGGTTTTGCAAGCTCCTTAAACGAGATTGGTCTTCCTCCGGATAAATTTTTTACTTCTATTGTTATGTTCAATGTAGGTGTAGAAGGTTGCCAGGTTATGATCATCGCATTGATCTTCTCCCTCCTTATCAATCCGAACAAAAATAAAACCTGGTATCGCAGGCGAATCGTTTTCCCCATCTCTATCGGCATTGCATTGATAAGCAGCTATTGGACTGTTGAAAGAATCATTGGCTAAAGGGCGGAGAAACATTGCTGAACGGAAATGAATTTTGTATTTCTGCCGTTGGCACCGTGTGTGGGTAGAAACCAATTTACATGTTGAATCCCGTTACATAGAAACGACGTGTAGGAATTATTTAATTTAGAATCACACGGCAGCGCTACGCGACGCTGGCCATTAATATGATTAATGGCTACC
>JANXYS010000326.1 GCA_025355935.1 Chitinophagales bacterium
CTTATATTGAGATTTACATCCGTGGAAAATCCAAATCACCGTACTTTTTACCATGTTCGATTTTGTAAAGACAACAAAATACCCGGCTTCACTTTTATATATTTTAATGACAATGGGGCCTGCACTAGTTTTATTATCCTATTTAGAAGTACTGGCAAACTTATCAGGGTTTATGGCAAAGTCCCTTTCTTTTATTATATACTTCATGTGTTTTTACTACATACTATTGCTTTTAGTTTATTTTTTGCTTCAGGACATTCCTGGAACGATTTGGATTTTATTCATTTCAGGGAAGGAAGTTTGCCCTATGGCAGCGGGCATCCGTTATGGGCGGTGTATATAATATGGATTGTAGTAGTTCTAATTTTGTATTTTCCCTGTCGTTGGTATGGAAAATATAAATCAACACATACTTTTTGGTGGCTAAGTTACATTTGAGTTGTAGAAATGAAATGATGAAAGGGTTTTCATGAACTATTCCTACCAGGCATAAAGCTGCAGGCAATATCCGCTTCCTTCGGCTTCAGTTGCGGGCAGATGGAACTCGGATACCGCCACATCGCCAAGGCATGTCCCTTGGCGCAGATTTGAAAGACCGTTTCAGTCATATATTTCCGCTGCAATTTCACCGTCTGGTTCTTCTATTGGCCTACTAAATTATAAATTCCAAACCTTCGCAAAACCGTAACGTTAGCTGCAAACTTTTTTACCTCACATTAATTAATATCACAAAGCAGCCTTGAAAGCTCAAAGCATCCCGGACGAATTTTCAGTCCTTCCCGGTCTCCTCCGAGGGACTTGAACCGGCGCCGGCATTAGTGGCCCTTGCGGGCAAATTGACTAATTAAGAAAACTTTTCCTTTTTCATTAAATCTCCATAATTCATGAAGGTTAGTTGTATCTTTCTTGCCATTATTGTCTTCTGTATACTCATACCCGTAAATACTTACCCAATCAGATTGTTTATCCGTACTTCTAAATGAAAAGATTGCTTCAATTTTCGTATCAAAAGTTTTATACCTTCCTCTACTTGTTGATAATACACTAATGAAATTATCTCTACTGCCTTTATATTCTCCGGTTAATTTTTTCAGTTGTACTGTATCAGCAAAGTAACCGGGAAATTTTGAAAAGTTACCATTTCCAAATTCCTTCCAGATATTCATGATAACGTCCGAATACTTGTTATTCGTCATCTCAAAAGAAGATGAATAGGCTACTTGGTGAGGGAGTACAGGTGGTGCATTCTGGCTAATTGCGTTAATAATTTGCAATAAAAAGAAGGCCACTAAAATTACTTTTTTCATGAAGCTCGATTTGATGTTATTTTAAGATAAAAATAATAAACGGAATTGCTCTTTCAAAGCATTAACCAACTTGTTTGAAGTATTTTTAGTCGTGCCGGAGTACCGACGAGTTTGAAAAATTAGTGCCTGCCGGAAACTATCTTGACAAAAATGATCCGGATTTGTCTCTAAAGTATCATGATGATATACTTTACTATGCAACAACACTTGCAAATTTGACGAACATTGTAGCAAACCAACGCTACATCTGATTCGCTTCTGCAATTACTAAAAAACTCATCATAGGTGATCAACTAACCTGTATAGTGCTTCCAGAGAAAACAGCGCAAACGCACAATAAGAGGGTTGACGTGATTGTAATTCACAACTTTCGGCGATTTATACCGACATATATCGGTATAAATCCTGGCGCCATCAACCTCTTTTTTGACGCGATTATACCTTACTTATTTTCTCGTGAGTCGCTACCTTTAGGTTCTAAAATTATAATAATCATGGCATTAATTAATCCTCACATCAACTTCAACGGAAACGCCGAAGAGGCTTTTATTTTTTACAAATCAGTATTTGGTGGAGAGTTTGCAAAAGTTGTTCGTTTCAAGGAGCTTGCAAGCCCCGGTTTCCCCGTAGAGGAGAAGGAAGAAAATAAAATTATGCATATTGCATTGCCTATCGGAAAAACTAATATGCTGATGGCAAATGATGTTCCGGAAAGTATGGGAAAAACCAACGAAAATGAGAACAGAAGTAAAATTGTAATAATTGCCGAAACTAAAGAAGAAGCAGACAAATTATTCATTGGGCTTTCAGTAGGAGGACAAATAGAGGCGCCCATTGGAAATAGCCCCTGGGGTTCATACTTTGGCTGTTTCAGAGACAAATATGGTATTGAATGGATGGTGGAATTTGACCCGAAAAAATAACACAAATCTAAAGAGAAATAACAAGCGCATGGCACAACATTGGCAAGAAAAGGCAAGCCCATCCAGGTTCGGCAGTAGTTCTTTATCACTTCGGTGTGGGGGTTGACGCCTCCGATTGATTTTTTAGATTAACTTGTACTTTTAGTTTTCAATCTAACCCAATTCGCCTGACAAAACCAGCAATGGATACCCCGTACTTCGCTAATGCAAAACGTGGCCATCATTAAAAAAGATAGAGAATGAAACCTAACTTTTTATTCGTTATTTTATTGGTCTTTGTTACTTTTAGGTTGGATGCCCAAAACGTAATTAATAC
>JANXYS010000390.1 GCA_025355935.1 Chitinophagales bacterium
TGTAGATTTGTTATTAATATAGGTTACCTCATCGTTGCGGAGTAAAAAGGTGCGCTTCAATTGTTCTACGGGTATTAGGCCATCAATATATTTAAGCAGATTTTCCACTGGCGCTTCTCCATCATCAAGTGTAATAAAATCATAGAATTCAAACACCCGTTTATCGGTCAGGGAGCGTAATTCCGTGTTAGCAAACCCTCCGCCCATTGCAACCTTTATATCGGGATAATTCTCTTTAATATACTGTCCGCAGCGAAGTGATGTGTAAAGATTACCGGGAAATGGAACCGACATGGCGAACACTTGCGGTTGAATTTCCTGCAAGCGCTTTTCTAAAATATCTATTAAAATAGTATCAACATACGTGTAAGGCTTTTTAAGATTTTCGTATAACTCATCAAAACTATTGGCGGACCGACCGAGGCGTTCGGCGTATCTGCTGAAACCAAAATGCGCGTCTACGTTTTGTGCGATAAGGTCTGAGAGATCCTCCAGGTACATGGTGGCGATATGCTTTGCTTTATCCTGTGTACCCATACTGCCGAAGGCCCATTGAAGGTCATCCAGCTGCGCGAAGCGACTGGCTTCCGGGAGGAAATCTCGTTTGCAAATACGGTCGGCTAGTGTATTATTTTTGCCTTGCAGAAATCGAATCGCAGGATCAATCGTTTCAATATAGCAGTCTTTTAGTACGAGCATCCGCCGGGTGTTTTCGTTTCGATCACCGGGCGTCTCCAGGATTCTGGAAAACAAATTTACCAGTCCTTCCTTGCAAAAGATAGCAAGGGTTACCTCAATTCCCAGGTCAGCTTGGTACGTGTGAATGTTTTTTGTATTTAAAAAGCCTTTCAGGTATGCTGTTCCCGGATAAGGGGTATTTAGCTGGGTGAAAGGCGGAGTAACCAAAAAAATCTTTGCGCTCAAGTAAGAATGTTTATTGTGCAAAAATAGCTATTCCGGCTTTATCGGTAGTTGGGTGAGTTTAGTTTAAATTCCTAGTATATCGACACCTGATCGGGCAGAAAAAAGCAGGAAGGTTTTTTACCTAGCTAGTTAAATTAGGACGATAAATTTATAGGCTGATGTATTGTACATTTGTTTACCAGCCAAGTATTAACGTATATGAGTCATAGAATTCATCTTTCCAAAGACAAAAAATTCAAGAAAATAATTGACCAACAAGAGGAATTTGTTCTTGTTAAGAGGAATGCTGTTCATCTTCGCTTATGCGCATCCATTATAAGCCAGCAGTTGAGTACTAAAGTAGCGGCAGTTATTTACCAGCGGTTTCTTGATCTCTATAAAAAAAAGTTACCTTCAGCAAAAGAGATAGTATCAAAGCCGTTTGACGATATTCGGGCAATTGGGTTATCGAATGCCAAAACCCAGTATATAATGAATGTTTGCAATTTTTTCATTGATAATAAAGTATCGGATGCCAGCCTTCATAAAATGAACGATGAGGAGCTCATTGAGTTTCTTATACAGATAAAAGGTAT
Source organism: Chitinophagales bacterium (assembly GCA_025355935.1). Classification (GTDB taxonomy): domain Bacteria; phylum Bacteroidota; class Bacteroidia; order Chitinophagales; family Chitinophagaceae; genus Ferruginibacter. Next base: position 1,500 of record JANXYS010000390.1, read on the forward strand.
CGGGCGATGGACTGCAGAGATGATCCTGATGTTCACTCTCGGCCGCGAAGATGTTTTTGCCGTTGATGATCTTGGTATTCAACAAGCCATGACGAAGTTGTATCATCTTGACGCCATGGATAAAAAAAATATGAAAAAGGAGATGTTGCGCCTCTCCGAAAGGTGGCGGCCATACCGTACTTATGCCTGTCGGTATTTATGGAACTGGAAAGACAACGAACCTAAAACTTAAGAAGCTTCACTATTTCTTCCAGGTATTGTTGGTCGGTTAAATCATAACTGTCTAAAAATTCGCTATCTGCGTCAAGTACAGCTACTACTTCGCCGTTGCGTATTATCGGCACCACGATTTCTGATCGTGAAGCACTGCTACACCCAATATGACCGGGAAACTCTGCTACATCGGCCACTATCAGCGATGTAGCGCGCGCCCAGGAGCTACCACACACCCCACGACCTTTTTTAATTCTTGTACAGGCCACCGGTCCCTGAAAGGGACCGAGAACAAGTTCATCTTTTTTAACTAGGTAGAAGCCCACCCAAAGCCAGTTAAACTGCTCTTTGAGCGCGCCCGAGATGTTTGCAAGATTTGCGATCAGGTCGTCTTCACCTTCTAGTAATCCTGTAATTTGTGGTAACAAATCCCTGTATTTTTCTTCCTTTGTTCCAGTAGAAATTATAAGATCCTCTGCCATTCCACAAAGATATGATTGTAACAAACCCGAAGTGATATAAGGCTTGAATTTTCAATCCGGATAAACAAAAGTTGATGAAGAATTTTGATCGATAAAACTGTGTATTGAAGCCTGCCTGCGGTGTCCATTACTTGTACTTCTTCCGGTTCCGCCCTTGCAAAAGGGGAAGACGCCCTGATATGTCTTCGTATTTCCAATAAACCTGGAAGATGCCGCAATATATGATGCCACCGTGGAATTGATAAGCCTGGGAGGGGCATGCATTCAGCACATTTGTAAACTTCGTACATTCATGTGGGAAGTTTGTGCCCGGTAATTTAAGAACATTAGTAGGACCTATGCCGCGGCTGCGTAGACGCTTGTTTCAGATTCGCTGACTGCGACGTTGTGTAAGACATTAAAAAACTTTATTTTTTTTTCTTTAATAACTCATTAATCAGGCTCGATTCAAACCCCTTTTGTAGCAAATACTGATAAAGTTTTTTCTTTTTCGTAAATGTGTTTTTTTCGGATCGAAGAGAAAATGACTTTTCTTCGCACAACTTTAGAATCGTTTTTTCATATTCATCCTGATCGAGGGAAGCCAGCGCTCTTTTTACGTTATATTCACTTACCCCTTTTCCTTTTAACTCGTATTTGATCTTTATTTTACCCCAACTTTTTATGCGGAACTTACCACCGGCAAACGCAATAGCAAAACGTTCTTCATTCAGGTAATTTTCATCGATCAGCAGAGCGATCATTTCCTCCACTTCATGTTTGTACAAGCCAAACCCGTATAACTTATCGCGGGTCTCCCCATGGCTTCGCTCCTGGTATGCGCAAAAAAACTTTATTTTTTGAAATGCTTTCTCTGTCCCTATATTCAATGGCTGCATTAAGCAAATTTAATGAAAGCCAGCTACCTTGTCTTGCTGTTTAAAGCAATTTTAAATGTCTAATACCTCATTGGCTTCTTCGCGGCTGATTTTCCGTCTAAAATGCATTATCTTGGCTCGATTAAACCATTGTTTTTATCTTTAATTTTTAACAAACAACTTATATGAAGTTTATCGTTTCGTCTTCGGCATTGCTGAAACAACTGCAACAAATCAGTGGGGTTATAAATGCAAATACGGTTTTGCCGATATTGGAAGATTTTCTATTTGAAATTGAAAAAAATAAGCTTACAGTTGTAGCCACCGACCTTGAAACGGTGATGAAAGTGCATATGGAAATCGAGGCAAAAGATCCGGGCAAGGTTTGTATTCCTGCAAAAATACTATTGGACTCCTTAAAGAACATAGCCGAGCAACCACTTACATTTAATATTGATAAAAACTTTGGAGTCGAAATTACCAGTGATAACGGAAAGTACAAAGTGATGGGAGAAAATCCAGATAACTTCCCGAAAGAACCTGCAGCTGACGACGCAAATAGCTTCACGATGAGTTCTACGGCCCTGGTAACAGCTATTAATAAATCGATTTTTGCCGTAAGTAATGATGATCTCCGGCCTGCTATGACGGGGGTTTTTTTTGAACTTGATAAAAATGGAATCAGCTTCGTTGCTACCGATGCACATCGCCTGGTGAAATTTACGCGCACCGATGTTAGCTGTCCGCAGAAGGATTCTTTTATCGTACCTAAGAAACCTCTGAACCTTTTAAAAAGTGCTTTGCCTGATAACGATGATGAACTAAACATTTCATACAATAGCAATCACCTTTTTGTAAAACATGGCGGCACTGAACTCGTGTGCAGGCTAATAGATGCAAGATTTCCAGATTATAAAGTTGTAATCCCTGTTGATAATCCATATAAAATGACGGTGAATCGCAGCGATTTTCAAGGCGCCCTGCGTCGTGTAAGTGTTTTCAGTAACAAGAGTACTAACCAGGTTGCGCTGAGTATAAGTGGAAGCGAGTTACAACTAGCGTCCCAGGATGTTGATTTTAGTTTTGAAGGAAATGAAAGGATGGCTTGCCAATATGATGGCGAAGACCTTCAAATTGCCTTTAACGCTAAATTCCTTATAGAGATGCTCAACGGTGCCAGCACTGAAGAAATAAATGTTGAGCTTAGTACACCTACTAAGGCGGGGATCATTAAACCAAGTGAGCAGGAAGAAAACGAAGAATTGTTGATGCTCGTTATGCCCTTAATGCTCAATAATTAAAACTTGGATATTAAAAAAATATACTAAAAATCTCCAGCTAACCTGGAGATTTTTAGTATACTAGTTTCGTCTTAATTTTTAACCTGGTTAACAACCAGATCATCTACCTGGCGCGTTACTTTGTTAATGTAATAAACCTGTGTTTTCTTTGTTTTTTTGGAATAAACAAAAAGGTTCAATTCAATTTCAGTATCGGTGGTCTGTAACTGGATCTTCTGCGAAAATTTTCCGTTAGTTACGTCCTTCTTATACAGCACATCGCCATCGGTATTTTCAAGGGAGACAACAAGATCATCGGCGGTCGCATTATCTACTTCAAGTTTAAATACGGGTTGTGAATTAACGGTTCCGATATACTGTACCGATGCTTTACCGGCAGAATCCTTAGGATCAGTAGAAGAAGCATTTGCAGTTGCAGACAGCATTGTTGTTGCGGTCATTACAATAAAGAAGATTTTTTTAAAATTTAAATAAGTCGCTTTCATAATAATTTATTTTGTGGTTGATAAAATAATTTTATTTCTATGAAAGCAATCGAAGGTTGAAACTCAAGTGGCAGGAAAATGAAAGAAGAATCACCGGTGTTAGTATTTACGCAAATACATTTTTTTGATACTTGATAGGTCAAAGATAAGTCGCGTTTGTGTGAGGTTATACCCAAGTTTAAAGCTGCTATATTATGGCAAAGCCGAGACTTATTTTCTGTAACCTTCGCCTGTAGCGGTTTTCAGCAATCTTAATAAAGTACGTCCAAGCAAATAATACGTTATTTACTTAACATTTTCGAAACATTGGAAATATTGTTATAAACTAGTTTTTAACATGTCATTAAAGAGCTGAGTCTAATTTGCTATTGCATTCATCATTTCTTCTGCTACCAGCTGATTACCGGTTTCGTTTAAATGCACACGATCACTTGTTAGTATGCCCGACTCTTTGTTTTGGGCATTATGTATCTTCTCATAATTTATAAATACGCTTCTGAGATCAACCAGTTTACAATGATAAGTTGTTGCAAGCCTTCGAATCACATCACTGTATTTATCAAGGTCAGCATCCTGCGGGTTAGTTCCATCACTCTTTTCTCCAATGGTAGCGGGTGTAGTAACTACAACTTTAATCTTCTTCTGTTGCAGCTTTTTTATTATAGCGATATAAAATTTTTCATATTTATCGTGATCAGTCCCAGTACCTGAAGTTTTATGCCAAACATCATTTACACCCACCCAAATTACAACGGTGTTTGGTTTTTTATCAATCACGTCTTCCGGCATACGGAGGTATAGGTCGTATACCTTATTACCTCCTACTCCCGCACCTATCAATTCATATTTACTTTGTAAATTTCTTTGATGGAGCATGCTGTTCATTCGGTCGATATACCCACCTTTATCAATTCCCATCTGGGTGATAGAGTCTCCGAAAAACACAATGCGGTTCTTTTTAACTGGCTTCATGGCTGTTGCAAATATTATGATAGTGATAGCGGCGATGATTTTCATTTGATAAAGTTTTAATGTGAATATATTTCTTACTTCTTGTTACGGAGGTAATTCCTGGTTAAAATTCCTGACTGCTTTAGGTCTGTTAATTTCCATTTGCCATCAGAAGACGCAGACTTCTGCAACATTGAACAAGATTCATCTTTATCGGATACCGACCAGGTAACCCAGCTTAACTTTTTCAAACTCATCCAGGTTATATATTTTTTCCATTCTTTTAAGTCAAGTACGCCGTCTCCACTTGCGTCCATCCCGGCTGACTCAGAAATAAAAACGGGCATGCCTTTCGCAATTGCACTGTCAGTACGATCGCGCAGCCACTGTTTGTGTGTTCCTGCGTAAAAATGAACGGTATACATAAGATTATTAAACCCGGCGATCGGATCGCCCGCCGGAAGTTGAATATCCTGATCCCAGTGGGGCGATCCGACA
>JANXYS010000414.1 GCA_025355935.1 Chitinophagales bacterium
GTAAAAAAAATAAATAAAAATGGATACGAATGTAGCTTTTTTGTACGCTCAAAATTCCGCAACGGTTCGCAAATATTTATAAAAAATCATTTGGAATTGTATTATTCAAAACCCTACATTTGTAGAACGATTGCCCGTCAATTCATCAGCCTTTGTAATGTTCCATCCACTGTTTTTCCGGATGTTATTTTGCAAAGGCTGAGTCAATTAATTACAACCCTGCCGAAAATTGTGAGGTGCGCTCATCACTAAAGAAATCTTCTATTTAAAACCCAAGTGAGGCATGATTTACCAGCGAACATGTCAAGCAACTCAATAATTATAGGAGTGCTGCAAAAATGGACATTACCAGCTGGCAACCAGGTCGGCCTTGCTAAGTGAGTATTTTTAAATAGCATCAAAGCGTGACTGTACGTAGTTCCAGTTTACGATATTCCACCAGTTCTCAGCATAATCTGCCCGCTTATTCTGGTATTTCAAGTAATAAGCATGTTCCCATACATCCAAACCAAGTAAAGGAAAGCCTTTTATATCGCTTACATTCATCAGGGGGTTGTCCTGATTTGGGGTACTGCCAATCTTTAGGGCTTTAGAGCCATCGCTGTATAACCAAGCCCAGCCGCTGCCAAACCTGCCTGTCGCGGCCACATTAAATTTGCTCTTAAAATTGGCGAATGAAGTAAAAGTCTGTTCGATAGATGTAAGTAAGCTGCCTGTGGGTTTATTATCGGTCGTTTTAGGCTGCATGCTCTTCCAGAACATCTCATGATTATAATGCCCGCCGGCGTTGTTTCGCATCTTCGGTGTGTAAGAAGCAATACCTGACAGAATTTTTTCAACACTGGTATTTGAAGCAATCCCTTCGGAGGCTACTGCCTCTTTTAAGGCCTTACTGTAAGCTGCTGCATGCTTGGTATAATGGATTTCCATGGTTTGAGAATCAATCACGTTTTCCAGGGCGTTGTATGCATAGGGGAGTGGGGTTTGATTATACCCTGTAGTAAATTTAACCATATCAGGCACCATTGCCTTTTTAGAACTACTACATGATTCCAGTAAGCCAGTGAAGGCTGTAATGCCCGCCGACAATACAACAGTGCCCCTGGCAGTGTTTGCGATAAAATTTCTCCGATTGATTTTCGATGGGCTCATACAGTTAAAATTAAATTATGTTTTACTCCTCGCTTTTGTGAATAATGCCTGTAGTTTTTTTAATGGAACAGCATAAAATTCTGTACTGAAAAGCTGGGAATCATTCATAGCCTTATAAGTAAGAAAGATTCCAACGGGCGTCAGGCAAATAACAGCTAACCACATGCCAATTCCAGGCGATAAGATATTTTCCTTTACGAATTTCTCACCGAACATATTTAAGAGATGGAAAATAAGGAAGAATACAATGGCTACTACGAGTGGCATCCCTAACCCTCCTTTCCTGATGATCGAACCTAGAGGCGCGCCGATGAAAAATAATATGAGGCATGCCATTGACAAAGAAAATTTACGATGCCATTCAATTTTGGTATAGACAACATCCTTTCGTTTATTTTCAATTTCATTTCCACTGAATTGCAACGTGGCTTTCATCTCATTTGCGATACTTTGCGCGCGGTTGTAGAGCATCATGTCTGCACTATCGGGAAATAATTTCTGGGCGCCGGAAAGCGAGGCACGCTTCCAGACGCTGTCATTTACATTTGTATAATGCAAATGGGTTTTAAAACCTAGAGTCATCCTGCTGGTTAAAGTATCCTGCTGCTTCGCCAGTGAATCAAGATTATTTGAAAGTTGTCTCGCGCTCAGCATTTTTACATTGTTTTTAAAAACGCTGTCGCTGGTGTTTTGCTTTTGTAGAATGCTCAGGTCAAAAAGCTTCTTGAATTCTTTGAAACCAAGCCGGATATACTCTGAAGTAGTATCATTTCCTCCTGAACGTTCCTGGTAACGGAACCCATTTTTAAGGTTGAACTCCAGGAAATTTTTATCTTCTGATATAGACATCACGCCTGTCTCTGCAACGATGCAATTATCCTGTGGAAAGTTATTCTGTTCGTAAATAAGTACGTTATGGATAGTTTTACCGTCTTTTTCTTTTTGCCCAATCTTAATGGCATAGTTTGGAATATGGGTATAGAAAACTCCTTCTTTTAAATCAAAGGCTGGCTTTTTATAGAAGATATCGTTGTATAGAGTAACGAACTTAAGCTGAGAGTAAGGAATAATATAATTAGCGAAAAGATAAGTAATGCCGCAAAGAAGAACCGCTACCCACATTAACGGACGCATAAACCTCAGTAACGAAATACCTGCCGATTTTATCGCAACCAGCTCAAAGCTCTCGCCGAGGTTACCAAATGTCATTATAGACGAGATCAGGATAGCAATCGGCATGGCAAGTGTAAGAAGTGAAGCACTGGCATACCACAAAAACTCGCCAATAGTAAATAAGTCGAGCCCTTTTCCAACAAGGTCATCAATATATTTCCAAAGTATCTGCATCATTAGCACAAACACGGAAATAAAGAAGGTGATAACAAACGGCCCCAGGAACGACTTAAGGATCAGTTTGTCTAATTTTTTAACCATTTCCTTAGATGCAGTTTTTCATGTGCTAATTTTACAACACAATGAGTGATGATGCAAAAATAGTACTTTCCGCTACTGAACTGATCATAGCTAATGATCCTGAATGGATTTTAACGAAAAGAAGAATTATTGAATCGGCATTCCATCTATTTAATGACCAAGTGCCCCTGATAAAATCAATTCTATGCGATATACCAGGCATGGAGGATCCTCGAATATTAGGGGCTGTGCCAAGAATCTTCAGAGGGGAGAACTACCGGCAACTGCCATACGTAATGCTGGATTACCCTGCGGTTTTTAAGGGCAAGGATATTTTTGCTATACGCACTATGTTCTGGTGGGGAAACTTTTTTAGTATCGTACTCCTGTTGTCTGGAGAATACCTGAATGAGTACAAAACCGGGCTTCTGGAGAAGTTAGAAAATGATCCGGGCAAATTTTACTTTTGCCTAAGTGAAAGTCCTTGGGAGCATCATTTCGAGAAGGATAATTTCATACAAGTGGCTGAATTGCACACAGTCAAATTGCCCCGACAAGACTTCATTAAGATAGCCTTGAAATTCGATCTGCAACATTGGAATACTATGCCTCCACTGCTTAGTGAAGGATTTAAAGCCATTACTATGCTATTAAGTACTAACTGCCGAGACGATGAAAAAGGTCTTTAACCTGGTATTCCCAAAGTTGGCTCTGATCCTTAATATCTTTCTTTTCTGCAAAGTCTTTAATAATTAGAATGGTCTGATTGGTAACTTCTGACCTGTCGATAGCTAATTCAAAATATTCCCCTTTTGGAGCGTGAGACCAATGAAAGCGAATAAATTTATTTTCTTCCAGCTCTAATAAATCGGCTGTCTCCTCCGTACCATTCCACCCAAACGTGTAAACGCCGTCTCTTGAATCAACCTGGTCAGCAAACCATTCCTGTAGGCCAGAGGGGGAACTTAGAAATTCAAATAAAATTCCCGGAGAACATCTCACAGGGTACTCCAGCGTGTATAAAACTTTCTTACTCATTCTAACTTTTTAAATTCAATTGAACAGTGCAATTATAAAAAAATAATTAACGTGACAAAATATTTCAATGTTTATTTTTAAAACATTCTGCCCATAGGTACAACTAATTCGAGTAAAAAGGCATAATTAAGATATTATCAATTTTAAAAA
>JANXYS010000523.1 GCA_025355935.1 Chitinophagales bacterium
AATCAATGTTCCCTGCCTCATCACATTTTGTTACAACTACTTTAAATCCTGCCATTACTGCACTTGCAGGATTAGTTCCATGGGCAGAAATAGGGATTAATATAATGTTCCTTTTGTTATCTGCATTGTTGGCGTGGTAGGCACGGATAGTCAACAAACCAGTGTATTCGCCCTGTGCACCACTGTTCGGTTGCAAAGATGTTGCGGCAAACCCGGTGATGTTGCTCAATGCAGCTTCAAGTTCTGAAATTATCTTCTTGTATCCTTTCCATTGATCAGGAGGCGCAAAAGGATGAATTGAATTAAACGCAGGCCAGCTGACAGGGATGAGCTGGGTAGCTGCATTTAATTTCATTGTGCAACTTCCCAAAGAAATCATAGACGTATTTAAACTCAGATCTTTGTTTTCGAGCGATTTGATATAACGCATCATCTGCGTTTCACTACGATGGGTATTGAAGACCGGGTGAGTTAAAAAATCGGTTGTACGCTGGAGTGAGGTTGGAATATTCTCGGGAAAGCTATCTGAATCAAAGTGTGCAGTTGCCGTGTCGCTTTTTTGAAGGTTTGCAAACAAGTGGAGGATTTGCAAAACGTCACGTTGCGTGGTGGTTTCGTCCAGGGTGATGGTTACAGCATCTTTTTGATAATGAAAATTTATTTCTTTTTCTTCAGCCAACTTACGTAATGGTGCCATATCTGATATCTTTATTTTGATGGTATCAAAATAAAAATTATTTGCATTTTCAAAGCCCATATCAAATAATTCGTCGCTAAGTGTCTGGGCGAGTAGACTGGTTCTTTTAGCAATACATTTTAAGCCTTCGGCGCCATGATAAACAGCATACATTGCAGCCATATTTGCCAGGAGAGCCTGAGCCGTACAAATATTACTGGTTGCCTTTTCGCGGCGGATATGTTGTTCGCGGGTTTGCAAAGCCATGCGTAAACAACGCTTCCCGTTTACATCTACTGTTACACCAATGATGCGCCCCGGAATATTTCGTTTAAATTCTTCCTTACAGGCAAAGAAGGCAGCATGCGGTCCGCCAAAACCCATAGGCACTCCAAATCTTTGCGAGTTTCCGATGGCTACATCGGCCCCTAGTTCTCCCGGAGGCGTCAAGAGAGTTAACGCCAGGAGATCGGTTGCCATAATAACCTGGGCATTCGCTCCATGCATTAAATCAATAAAGCTACGGTAGTCTGAAATTAAACCTTCACTATCCGGATATTGCACTATTGCACCAAAGAATTCATCATTAACCGAGGCAGATTTGAAGTCTCCGAAAACCAGTTCTACATTAATAGGGATAGCCCTGGTAATTAGAATTTCCTTCGTTTGCTCAAATATTTTATGATCAACAAAAAATTTTGGCGACGTAGCGTGATCCGTATTTTTGTTTTTATGGTTAAACAACATGGCCATGGCTTCGGCCGCAGCAGTTCCTTCATCGAGTAAACTTGCGTTGGTTATAGGCAAACCACAGAGGTCACTCACCATAGTTTGAAAATTCAAAAGACTTTCAAGTCGCCCCTGAGCAATCTCAGCCTGGTAAGGAGTGTACTGTGTATACCAACCTGGGTTTTCAAAAACATTTCTCAGGATTACGCTAGGAACAATTGTTCCATAATAGCCCTGACCAATATAATTTTTAAAAACCTTATTAAGCTTAGCAGTTTCTGCAAGTTCCTTCAGGTATCTATGCTCACTAATACCTTTTCCCGTAGTGAGGGGTTCGCGGTTTCGTATTATAGCCGGCACGGTTAAATCAATCAATTCTTCTACTGAAGATAACCCGATTATTTTAAGCATCTCCTCAGTTTCGGTGTCATCCGGGCCAATGTGCCGTGATTGAAATTCCTGCTCTTGTTGTTCGAAAATATTCATAATAAAATGTTGTTATCACCCAGAACGGTTGGAGGGCAATGAATAAATATCATGTGATTTGCCCTTGCGGATTGTATAACCGGCCTGCATCACATTAATAAAAAATGCGTTTATTTAAGACGCCGCAAATTTACGTTTATCCGGCAACATTCTAAAACCCTTTTGAGCTTCTTTATGCCCTGTGGAAAATTCTTTGCTATTTGGATCAAAATGTTCGCCGGATCGCGGCAGAGTGCCAATTGTAGTTAAACAAAAAGCCCGAATGCTTTAGCAAAACGGGCTTAGATTGAGTTCAAATGTTTTTATTCGTGGATTGCCAAAACAGGAATTTTGCTTTGGTAAATCATTTTTTTGGTGTGTTGAGTTTTAAATAGCTTTTGATAGAAACTGTGATGTTGTGGGCCTATAATGATCATATCGATGTTTTTGTCGTTACTAAACAGATTGATTGATTCATGGAAATCGAATAAGCGCATGAAATAAAATTCCGGATTAAAATCTGCAAGTAACAATTCCATTTTATCCCTTTCCTCTTTAAAAGCCTGCGTAAGGGAAATATAGTGACTTTCATCAACGTTTAGCACGTGAACAGAGGGGCGAAAATCTTCAAGTACCCTTTTAACAGCCAGTATTACTGGCGTTTCTTCTACATATTTCATTTGGGACGTAATCAAGACGTTTGAGATACCAGTATACCTAGCGGCCTCGGGCACTATAAGTATGGGACAAACGTTTTTCTCCGCCATTTTCAATGTATTGGAGCCCGAAAATCGTTGAGCAAGTTTGGTCTTTCCTGTAAGCCCCATAATAATCATATAGGCAGCCTTTACGTGTGCAAACGCCGACAACCTGTCAATAAAATTGTCGCCGGACTCAACTATAGTGGTTATCGGAGTGGAAGACACCTGAAGTTCAGCCTTTAAACTCTCCAGATAATCCTGAGCAACTGCCACATCTTCGCTCCCAGAGTAGTAGTGATATAGTACTATTGAAATATCTTCCCTGTTTTGATACATTTTAACGGCATAGTGAGCCGCATTAAAAGAAGTTTCCGAAAAATCGAGGGGTACTATGACTGTTTTCATAAAATGAAATTGTGTTTACGTGAAAGGAGGATCAAAATACATTAAATCTGCTAAATTATAATATCCTCTTGAAAAGTTAAATGTGTATATTAAATGCTTTAAAATTTTAAAAGTTCGATATTTGCCGCGATGGACGATAATTTATTAAAAAACTGGGAGAAAAAATCAGGTGACCGGCAGAAACTTTATACAAAATTCCTGCACAGGGCTAACAAAAATGATACACTTCGTGCTCTACCCGACCTTCATGAAGAAGCCTTTAGCAAGATTGACTGCTTAAGTTGCTCAAATTGCTGTAAAAATTATTCTCCACGTTTCAAAATTACGGATATCCGCCGCGTAGCCAAACACTTGAAAATGAAAGATGGCGACCTGATCAATAAATATTTAAGAGTTGACGAAGACGGTGATTACGTAGTCAACTCCAAACCCTGTCCATTTCTTGGTGCTGATAACTATTGCAATATCTATGATCATCGACCATCAGATTGCGCTCGCTTCCCTTACACCGATGAAGATGTGTTTTTAAAACGTCCAAAGATCACGCAGGTTAATTCTACCTTTTGCCCCGCAGTATATTATGTGTTGGAACGCTTCATCGAAAAATGAGGCATAATCAAAATTTTCGGGCATATTTTAATCTGAGTTTTATACCCAACCCATTTCTTGTAAGACGTTTTCCTCGAAAAGATTCAAAAAAGCTAGTCGCTCCGATTCAAATTTTAAAGGGTAGTCGATCCATTTTCTCACAAAAAAAGTAGTCGATAAGATTTTCTCTCAAAAAGGTAGTCGATCGGATTTTCTTTTAAAAAGGTAGTCGATTTTATTTTTTTTTAAAATCGACTACTGTTGGCAATCAGTGAAGTATAACACGGCTATTAACATAATATTGCAGAGGAAGCCCAAAGTCAAAACCTTAATGGCTGTTATTTTCCTGTAGTCAGTTCATCAAATGCAGCTCTCAATGGCCGATCGATTCCATCTCCCTGCCATTGGGGGGACCCAGGGATTTCCGTTGCTTTTACGATTTCGTCCACGCTTTTTCCCGCTTTCATCTGTTCGTCAGTAAATTTTAAGACATTCTGCAAATAATCCCTGAAAAGTAAAACATCAGATTTTCTTATAACAACATCATGCCCGGTTCCTGCATGGCCGCATACGTAGGTAGTTCTGGCTGGGAAAGTTTCTGTTGCCGTATTCAGTACCTTAATCCAACTGCTAATATTAGCACCGGCTGTACGGTCAACAAACGGATGCCGCCGGTTGAAAACCAGGTCCCCGGTGTGAACAATCTTTGCTTTTCGAAAATGAACAAAACTGTCACCGTTGGTATGTCCTGCTCCATAGTATTTCAGGCAAACTTCTTCTTTGTCCATTTTTTCACACCATACGTTCGTATACGTTTGATCCGGGTAAAGTTGTTTGTCTTCGTTCTTATTTTTTACAGCAGCAGCTTGCTGGTTAGTCTTTGAATTTTCATGCGCCAGCACATGCGGAACAATTCCTTTAAATGCGATGTTTCCGCTTGTATGATCTGCGTGATGGTGTGTATTTATGAGCAAACGGAATGGGTTTGTCGTTTTTCGTTTTATCTCGTCGATTAGATGCGGAGCAGTTTCGGGAAACTGGCTGTCAACCACGACCGTTCCTTCCGACGTAAGATAGAAAAGGATCGTGCCGCCTTTTTCTGTAAAAATGCCGATATTTTTAGTAAGCATTTTTACCTTATACGCCGGATCAGCGAGAAAAGCTGCCAGGGAGTCCATATTCAGTAGTGAGATGGCTGCCATGGTTAAGCTGGTATTTCTTATAAAAGATCTGCGTTGCATAGAAGTGAGTTTGCCCTTTAAAATTAAGAAGAAAAATCAATCTCGTCAAACAATACAAAGTCAACAAGCTTACGCGTAAATTATAGCTTAATACTCCATTTTGCGAAGGCTTGGTGCTTTGAACCAGGTAAAGATCACCACGCCTAACGTCATACAACCCCCGAAAACAACGGAAGGCACTGTGCCAAGTAGTTTAGCCATTACACCGCTTTCAAATTGGCCGAACTCATTGCTGCTGTTAATGAACATACTACTAACACTCATCACCCGACCCCGGAGTTCGTCGGGCGTTTTCAATTGTAAAATTGTGCTTCTTACAATTACACTCACCCCATCCATGCAACCACTTAGTACCAGCGCAGCAAAGGATAACCAGAACAGTTGAGAAAGTCCAAAAAGGATGATGAATAGCCCAAACCCGCCAACCGCGAAGAAGAGAATTCTTCCCTGCCTGCCGGGAAGCGGTCTAAAGGTGAGAAAAGCGACCGTTAGTATCGAGCCAAGGTCTGTGGCCGCATTCAGCCAGCCAAAGCCTTCCGGGCCTACATGAAGGATATCCTTGGCAAAAACCGGAACAAGCGCTGCGGCCCCACCAAAAAGAACAGCAAACATATCAAGCGACATCGCGCCCAATAATTCTTTGGTTTTAAACACATACGCAAGGCCCTCCTTAACGCTTTGCCATGTCTTACTTTCTTTCATTTCAAATACAGGTTTAATATGTAACCTGGTGAAAAAAAGAAATGCAGTAAAAATGAACGCAAGCACTACAAAAAAGGTATGGTGAATACCGAGGGAGGCAATCAAAAACCCGCCTGTCGCATGACCAATAATTGAAGAAATGAGGTAACCTGCGGAACTGAGAGAGACTGCACCTGGGAGCGTCTCTTTAGGTACAATTTGCGAGATCATTGCGGACATGGTTGGGCCAGAGAACGCACGAACGGCGCCGGTAACGGCAATGACAGCGCATATCAGTCCTGCAATGACCCAATGATTAAAATGCAATTTTGTATAATCTGCAGAAAGTAAGGTGAGCGCTGTCATACAGAGGATAAAGATCACCATGCAGGTCAGCAAAAGGTTTCTTTTTTCATTTTTATCGATGTAGTGCCCGGCATACAGTGCAAGGGATACGGCCGGAATAACTTCAGCAAGTCCAACAAATCCTAACGCAAGTTTGCTATTTGTTAAGATGTACATCCACCAGCCGATAACGGTAACGTTCATACGAATTCCCATCGTAAAGATAAACCTGCCAACAATAAAATTCCTAAATTCAGTGATCTGTAAGGCTTTGTAAGGATTGTTTTTTGTAACGGGTTCAGCCAAAATGTTGTTTTAATCAAAGATAAAAAAATATCAGGGGAGTGTAATGTAATGTTGTCCATTGTCATACTCCTTATCGAGCGCGTCCACAATAGCTTTCAGGTGCAATTCGTTGCCAAGGAAGTCAGCATCTGCTGCATCTACAAACAAAGTTTTAATGTTATGCTGTTTTATATATTGGGTATAAGTTTCCTGCAGGCTAAACAAGTAATCATTTGGTATGGCAAGCTCGTATTGGCGATTGCGTTTTCTGATATTTTCCTGCAGTCGGTTCACCGGAGTGTGCAGGTAAATGAGAATATCCGGTTGAACAATTTGGGGGTTGATAATGTCAAATAACTTTTGATATAAGCGGAACTCTTCATCAGGCAGGTTTACTTTTGCGAACAACAGGCATTTTGTAAAAAGGTAATCACTAACAGTAACATTGTGGAACATATCTTTAGTTTGTAACATGTCCTTTAATTGTTTGTAGCGCTCGGCCATAAAAAACAATTCCAGCGGAAAAGCATACTGTTCGGGGCTTTGATAAAATTTTGGAAGGAAAGGGTTATCTGCAAATTCTTCCAGTATCAACCGTGCATTGTAATGTTTGCTCAGCAGGTGTGCAAGCGTTGTTTTGCCAGCACCGATATTCCCTTCAATCGTAACAAAATTGTATTTCATTCAGTCCGCAAAATAAGAGGAAAGATTTTATGCCGCATCAAATTCTTTTAACATCAAGTGTGTCGCTGGATTCTTCCAGTAATTGACGTATAGTTTTGCGTAGGCCGGGATGTAAGAGGTTGGGTGAAAGCTCGCACAGAGGGACAAGCACAAACTTTCGGTCCGGAATCCGGGGGTGTGGAATTTTGAGCATCGCTTCGTCTACAATGTCGCTGTCATAAAATAGAATATCGAGGTCAATCAACCGCGGCGCATTTTTAGTAGTTCGAATGCGACCAACAAGTTTTTCAATGGCCAGGCAAACCTCCAAAACCTCTGCAGGTGTCAAAGTTGTGTTGATTAAAATTACCTGGTTCAAAAAATCCGGTTGCGCTGCAAAGCCCCAGGCGGCGGTAGTATACATGGACGACTCGCGCAGGATATTCCCTGCCTTATGCTCGAGTTCGTTTTTTGCGATGCTAAAATTTGCCGCTGGATCGCCCTGATTGCCGCCTAATAAAATGTAAACCGTACTCATAAATAAATGTGCTGGTAGAGTTAAGAGTCAAAGGATAACCTCCCGCAAGATAGCAGCAAAATTTTTATGCCATTTTTACAATAGCTTTGTTCCATAATTTTAAATTGATGAAGTACAGCCAACT
>JANXYS010000435.1 GCA_025355935.1 Chitinophagales bacterium
TGTACAAGTTTTTCTTTCATGACCTGTATTTTCAATTTCAATTTCTAAATCATTAATATCCTGGTTATGCGAAAGTGCTTTCCTGATATGTTCTTTTTGTTTATCATTTCGTATAAAGTCGTACAGTTGCTGGTGTTGTAATTGGGTGTTCTGCTTGTTAAAAAGAGTGCAGGCCGCCAAATTTACCTCGGTAAGAAATAGCTCTTTGTCAGCTATGAACAATGCATCTTTTGACCCGGAAAACAAATTTCGGTACTTCGTCTCACTTTCCTTTACTGCTCTCAGGTAGGCCGCACGGTCGAGGGAATATCGCATGCAGCGTTCTAATTTTTCGGAACTTAATTCAGACTTTATAAGGTAATCTGTTGCACCACTTTTCATAGCCTCCACGTCAATCGCTTTGTTGCCCTTTCCGGTTAAAAGAATGATCGGGCTATCACAGTTTAATTTAACGGCTTCTTTTAGAATGTCGAGACCATTTTTATTTCCTAAGCGATAGTCTATAAAATATAAATCATACCCGCCGAATTGAAATTGTTCAATAGCTTCCTGGTCGTTATTACACCACTCAATAATAAATTTGGCGCCCTCAATGTCGTTAATGAAATCTGAAATGATAAAATAATCATCCTCATCGTCATCAATAATTAAAATTTTAATTGTCTTACTGTAGAGCATAGGTTAAGAGATTTCAGAAAATATAATTGTGAATGTGGCGCCGCGTTTCTCACCCGCTTCAGCGAAGATTGATCCTTCGTGCTTATTCATGATTTTTCTACTAATGGCAAGGCCTAAACCATAGCCTGGATATGTCGATTTTCCGTGCAATCTATAAAATGGTTGAAATATTTTTTGATTATAGTCTTTAGAAAAACCTATTCCGTTATCGCGGAAAATAATCTTGTGATAAATCTTTCCGGCTGCTAAATTAAATATTTCTTTTTCTTCCACTGATAAAATGTCTGAGCTAATACTTATCTGAAGCGCCTCGCTTTTTGATTTAAATTTAATTGCATTTGTAAACATCTCAGCAAATAAGTTTTTCATCTCATTTCTGTTTGCCATTATAATGGGAAGTTCCGAAAGCTCTACCTGCATTTCCGTGGCTCCCCCATGTTTCTCGATTTTCAAAATACAGTCTTTAACAAGAGTATTAAGATCGACCGTCGTAGTCTCTAAAGGTTTAGCATCAAGATCAGCATAAGCGCTCATGCTATCCAGCATTTTTTGTAAGTCTTCCAGGGTATTTTCTATCTTGTCAATGTAGCGGGCAGCGTCGGGGTCGGCAGTAAATTTTGACTTCGTCAGCAATCGCTCAATAAATGTACCCAATTTTCTTATGGGCGCTTTCATGTCGTGGACAACAAGTTGCACGAATTGATCGTTCTCTCTCCGTGAATCGGATAGCAGTTGTTTGTATTCAGCTAATTTGTTTTCAGATATTAGAATATTTTCATCTTTAAACAACATTTCCATGTTATTTTTGTTAAAATTCAAAACCGCGATTTAAGAGAATGAAAGTAAAGATAAAAATTTTAATTATCGATGATGAGCAGGATTATTGTCTTATCATGAGACACTATTTTGAATCTAAGCAGTACGAAGTGCTCATCGCTAACACCCTGTCTTCCGGCTTAGACATGCTTTCATCTCAAAAGCCTGATATATTAATACTCGATAATAACCTGCCCGATGGTGAAGGATGGAATCATGTGGATGACATAGTTAACATGAACCCTCGACTCAAATTACACCTTATAAGCGCTTACAGATCAGTTAAGGATGTTACTAACCTCGGAGAAAATATTCAGGTTTGGGAAAAACCTATCTCCATGTCAAAGTTTGATGATGTCTTTCTTCCTGCATAATCACCTACTCACAAAAAGACAGCATGTGTTTAACCATGTCCGTCATAATACTAATTTTCGAAGGTTTTACTAAGTAATCCCGGGCTCCTAGTAGCAGGCAGAGTTCACGGTATGCAGGTGCATTCGAAGTACTCCAGATGACCTTCGGCACATGCTTATCCTTTCATTTACCTGTAGCCTTTTTAAAATTTCCGCGCCATTCAACTCAGGCATATTGTAATCTAATACAATCAAACAGGGTAAATGCTCATCTTCTAATTCTTCTATGTGATTTAACAATTTCTTCCCTGTGCTGATGATCCGGAGTTGCAGGTCTGCATCGATGCTTGCAAATATTTCCTCCAGTATCTCCTGGTCATCGATATCATCTTCACCAAGCAGAATAAATTTTTTACATTTATGAGGTAGGGGGGTATTCTCAGTCATCAAAAAAAGTTAAGTAGAATCCAAGCCAAGATAAATTATTTTTGAGTCTCTGAGCATTTTTCTCCATCGATTTTGCCGGGTAAATAAATACATACCTTGTTTTTTATCAGACAACAAGCCGGGCAAGGGGCTCGGTCCTTATCCGCAGCACACGGGATATGCAGGTTGATATTTTAAACACGAACGGTATCCAATAAGCAGGCATTATAACCGCACATCATATCTTGGAATGGACATTACAGCCATTTGAGGATTAAAAAAGGATTCTCTGTAATTGAATATCATCCAGCTTAAAATAGCTGGAGTCCGGTTCTTCATTTTGAGAAACTGGATTTTAAGTGATGACATGTAATCTATAATGTAACCGTTATGCCGACAGCTCGTGTGCATTCCTGAACATTTTTGGGAGAAGGTCAGTGGCCGCAGTCTGTATTTAACGGAATAAACCATCTTCTTTATGCTGTTAAATGTTTCTTCTTAAATCCGGATGGATTTTCACCGGTAAATTTTTTAAACGTTTTATTAAAGTGTGAAATATTTGCGAAGCCACTTCCATAACAGGCTTCCGTTACATTTTTGTCTTGCATCAATAATTTTTTCGACTGATTTATTCGAAACTGGTTTAGAAAATCAGTAAAAGTGAAGTGAGTTGATTTTTTAAAATACCTGCAAAAAGCGGCGGTTGTGAGATTACAAAGTTTTGCAACGGCATTTACATCAATTTGATTTTGATAATTAACTTCAATAAAATGATACGTTTTTTGTAACCTCAGTTGTTCTTTTAAAAC
>JANXYS010000439.1 GCA_025355935.1 Chitinophagales bacterium
ATACTCGTAGTATGCCTTCCTGTTACTGAGTTCCAAAAGTTTTTTTGTAAAGATAAATCTTAAAATCTGGATGTGAGGGATCAAAATGGAGAGTGTGGTCAGGTCTGTAAGTTTAACAATCAATTTCTCGGCACTCAGAAATACGAGTGCTTCTTCCCGGGCAAACATAACAGGTGGTAACCTGTAACCTTCCATTAATGCCTGCCGGTTTAGGTTACCGCTTGCGTCCTCCAATGTTTTAAGGTCTCGGTACACCGTACGCAGACTAAGTAAACCTCTCAGCTATGTTCTGCGGTTTCACGATGCGGCGCGATTGAAGCTGAATCAGGATAGCGGAAATCCCGTCAATCCTGTTCATGGTATTTATAATAGTAAGATATATGGGGGAAAGATCGAAATATCAAGTGGCAATTTAACTACCCTTGCTTATTTTCTGGCTACGCAAATAAAATATCGTACCCTGCACAGTGTAATACCCACGATATCAGCTATCGTTTTATTTATCGATTTAACATCCCGTATATGATTGTGGGTTAAGCTGGCAACGCTACCCGAATGGGATTTTATGCGGATGCAACTCGTAACATCACTATTAGCTGTACCGGGAAAGAAAGTTGGTATGCGATAGAGCTAAGCGCACTTAATAAATCTCATTTTGTATCAATAAGTCAACTGTCTTTATAGTATAAACTCATTCAACTAAAAATACTTGCAATAAAATATATGCATTTTAATTATTTCCTTGAATCTGCAGGACCGAGCATTTTCGGAAGCTCTGTCAACCATTTTTTGATATCAAATCCTAGCTGCATATCTAGATTTGCTTTGCCATTCTTTAAATAATCCAGTTCCGCATTAATCGCATAGATTTTTGCGGCTTTCAGTTCTGGATTTTGGCTTAACACGTTTCGAATAATTGCGTCGGCTCTGTAGCGTCGTCCAATAAGTTGGTCCTTAATTTCGACGGGCATTTCACTTTCCGCATATTGGGCATGCATGTCCTTTATTATGAAAAGTTCGCTGAGAGCAAAGTCGGTTTGATCCTTCCATTTTTGGATGCGCTTCGTAGAATTATACAAAAGAACGGTCAAATCTCCAATCCGCCTTTCGGTAGACCTGGCGAGGCTGCCCGCATGATCGTCTAATAATTTATTAACTGATTGGTCTACTGAGGAAAAATCCTCGATTTTAATTGTCGTTTCAGCCAGCACAAGCTCCCGAAACTTTTTCTGGACTTCAGATGATAAACAACGCTCACCATTCTCAATCATCGAGATTAGACTCTTGGATATTTCCAGAAGTTTACCCATTTCTCCCTGTGTATATTTATGCCTCTCACGATACGCTTTTAGATTATGATTCATGTAAAAGTTTTTGATCCTAAAAATATTTCCAAGGGCAGTAAATTTTGTAAACTTTTTGTGTACACAAAAAAGTTTACAGCATTATACATTGGTTTTGAAAAATATACTGTGAAAAGATAAGATTCATTTTGAGAATTTCCTGTGTACTTTGAGCAATTTTTTGTGGAATGTACACAGGATTTGGAGTTTGTGCGCGAAGTAGCTTAACATAATAGAGGTGTCAACCTTTAAAGGTTGACACCTCAAGGTCTCACCAGCGAGTGAGACCTCTGCCTGGGACGCCCAAAAAATTAAAAACGGCCTCCCAAACGACCTGGTATTTTAAAAGACTTATTTGGAGAATATTGTTATCCTGCAGCAGGCTATGATTTTTCAGATACTTGTCGTATGGGTTGGCGATGGCACTCCTAATGGTGGACCGGAGAACATCCAACTTTCAAACAATTCTTCACAATTAATACGTACTCCAAAGTTTTTACCATTTTACACTTCATATTTCGCGAAGGTTGCTCTCATGTCGGGGTAGTAAACCCAGCACAATTCGGCATCGCCAATCTCAACGCCCTTAGAGGGAATGATTTTTTTTTAACGCTTCCAATTTCGAGTATCGCCAGAACAATCTCCTCGAGATGCATTTAAATCGTGAAGCTCTTTAATCTTAGTAACCCGTATGCATCTTTGATTACAGCGCCGCTTGAATCAATCTCGAAAATTAGTTTAACATCGATTTCAGTTCAGATTTTAGTAACAATTGATACATCAGAGTCTTCATCGTAACCAGGGATTAAAATCAGCGCTTTAGTTTCTTATACTTCAAACAATTCGATATTTCGAATTCGCGGAAAATTGTATCTTCCTCCCTTTAAACGCGAATGGTATGAGTATAAAGTTTCGGCTGACACTTTTGAATTTCCTGCAATTTTTTATTTGGGGGTCTTATTTAACATCATTAGGAGGCTACATGTATGACACCTTGCATTTCCAGGGTCAAGAGATCGGAAAGGTGTTCCTAACACTTGGTATTGCATCGATATTTATGCCCGCCGTTTTAGGCATCATTGCCGACAGGTATATCAATTCGGAAAGGCTGCTTGGCCTTTGCCATATCATAGGTGGGTTCCTGTTATATTACGCTTCCACAGTGTCTTCCAGTTCAGCGATGTTTTGGGCTATGCTGGGCGTTTGTATGAGTTATATGCCTACCATCTCTCTAAATAATACCGTCTCATACCATATTTTGAAAGATAACAACCTTAATCCGCAAACTGACTTTCCACCGATTAGGGTTTGGGGAACGATTGGTTTTATTTGCGCTATGTGGTTTGTAGACTTGATGCATTGGACACTCAGTTCAACTCAATTGCTTTTGGCAGGAGGAAGCGCAATCATTACGGGCCTTTATTGTTTTTCACTTCCTCCTTGCAAACCTTTACGGACAAATACTAACAAATCTATCAGTTCAGCATTGGGGCTTGATGCATTTGTTCTTTTTAAAAACCAGAAAATGGCCATCTTCTTTTTATTTTCGCTTATGCTGGGGGCAGCTTTGCAAGTTACTAATACATGGGGAGTTCCATTTCTAAATCACTTCAAGTCCACCCCTGAGTTCGTAAATAGTTTTGGCGTTTTACATGCTAACATTATCATTTCTATTTCGCAGATATCCGAAACTTCATTTATTATTACTATTCCCTTTTTTCTGAAAAGATTTGGCATTAAGAAAGTGATGTTGATGAGTATGATCGCATGGTTCCTGCGTTTCGGGTTATTTGGTATCGGCAATCCCGGTAGTGGAGTCGTGTTCCTGATCTTATCAATGATTGTTTACGGGATGGCCTTCGACTTCTTTAACATTTCCGGTTCGCTGTTCGTCGAAAATGAAACCCCGGCTTCTATGCGTGGAAGTGCACAGGGACTATTTATGATGGTAACAAACGGAATTGGGGCAATGATAGGAAGTTACGGTAGCGGCTGGTTAGTGCAGAACTATACAAATGGCCAAGTAACTGATTGGCCAACGATCTGGTATATATGCGCTGGTTATGCGATAGTAGTTGCCATCCTTTTCACACTGCTATTTAAATATAAACATGATCCCTCGAAGCTCACCTTATTAACTCATGATGCGCCCTTGACACCAGTCGTTGTATAATAAAATCAAAACTTAAGTGATAAAAAAATCCCAGGTCTTTCAACTTGGGATTTTTATTTCGAGAGAACTATTTGCCGGTTTATTTATGCGCCTCTATCTTTTTCACAAAGTTTGCCTTTGGTTGCGCGCCAACAAGTTTGTCAACTACTTCGCCATTCTTAACAAATAAGATCGCTGGAATACTAGTGATGCCATAGTTCATGCTCACCTGGGGATTGTTATCAACATTTACTTTTCCAATTTTAACAGTGCCGTCATATTCTTTCGATAGTTCTTCGATAACGGGTCCGATAGCCCGGCAGGGGCCACACCATTCAGCCCAGAAGTCAATGACCGTTAATTTATCCGACTCCAATACCTCTGTCTGAAAGTTTGCATCTGTAAGTTCAAGTGCCATAAAAATTATTTTAATTGTTAATGAAATGATCAGCAAAATTTCAGGCAGGTTTTTTTAATGCCGGTTTTTTTTCAATCATTTATGCATACGTTGCAAATTTAAATCCATTCCTCACAATTTGCTCTTATGACATATCCACAATCATTCTGGCAGTGTTAATAGTTCCTCATTTCGGTAAGAACAACGGTTAAACATCGAAATTCAGTGTGTCAGGCCGTAAGCACATTCACCTCAAGATCTAGGTTGTTATTGAGAAAAACTGCCATTTCATCATTCATTGTGAATCCTTTCTCCATTGTATACATGCTCACTTTTAATTGTTTTATAGGTTCTGTTATCTGGAATCTGATGGTTGATTTCCCCGGATGTGACTTGATATTTGATTCTATAAATCCTACAAATGCTTCATTTACGGCGTCGGGCGCTATATCTATTATCAACTGCTTTGTGAGTGTCGATTTAACAGTCTCCAGAAGATGTAGTTTACTGATCTTGAATTCATAATTCTCACTGTTATAGCGTTGTTTAAATGCGCCTTCAATCATCAATATCATCCCTTTCTCCATGTA
>JANXYS010000446.1 GCA_025355935.1 Chitinophagales bacterium
GTTTTAAAAATCTTTCTGCGTTTGGGTGTAATAAAAAACCAGCCGTGTAAATGGTGCATTTCTCACGAATGCAAGTAAGTATATCCTGAAGTTGTCGCCTCCCTGGTTCATGATAGTGCACATCATTCGTAGCAACCAACGGAATTTTTAATTTTAAAGATATTTGCGAAAGCTGGTACAAATATTTACTATCATCACCCATATATCCCCGGGAAGCAGCTATATAAAGGTTATCACCTAATGCTTCGCGGTATTCAATCAACGCATTTTCAAAGGAAGGTTCGAATTCAAATTTTTCATTTAAATCTTGTGGCGGCTGCACAATAAATTTCATGCCTTCAGCATAGCAGTAAACATCAGCTTTGTATAAATGACATTCACCTTTTTCTGCGCGTCTGTTACCTACCGTGAGTAAATTTGAAAGACGCGAATATGCCTGGATGTTAGTAGGATAAGCCAGTAAACTTAATCCATCCAACAAATCCAGCCGGCAACCTATGATGATTCTAATACCGTTACTTCTCGCTTCCGCATGTGCGCGAACAATGCCAGCCAGGGTATTCCTGTCGGTGATAGCAATTTCTTTGTACCCCAGCGCACCGGCATATTGCACAAGTTCTTCCGGATGTGAGGCCCCGCGGAGAAAGCTAAAATTTGATGTCACCTGCAATTCTGTATAGTCCATAATCATTTTCGTTTATGCAAAAAAGCCATGCAGGAACCATTGATATGATTTAGCTGTATCGTAATGCCCTGACCTGAATAACCAGTAACGTTTTCCTTCCTCATTTTCTACATAGTAATAATCGCGGTGCTGCCCATCCTGCAACCACCATTCCTGTTCAATTCTTTCTGGCCCATCTGCTTTCACAATTTTATGCAGTTGACCTTTATACCTGAACATCATCGGTGGATAGTCAGGGATTGGTGCAGTTACTTCAATAGGCTGCGGTATGCTTAGCAATTGTATAGGTCGGGGTTTACTACTCTTCCATGCTGCCGCTGGTTTATCATTTATAGAATTTGCTATTTTAAAGGAACGCTCGGGCCAGTAGTGCTGGTCGGGTATATACCTGTGTATCAGGTTTGATCCAATTTTTCCGCCAATCCTGTCAAGTAATTCAGCCAGCTCAACATCATTTAGCCCATTGCTGTTTTCCCATAAATTTTCCTGCATTGTAGAAAGGCTTTCTACTTTAGATGCATCAAGAGTAAAAAGTTCTATTCCGAGAGCTGGCTCAATAGAGTCTAATTTAATTTCAAATAATTTAAAGAGATGGGAACTATTAGTTGTAGGCCGGTTCGTTCCTATTTCAATTTTTTCGATTTTTCCATCAAGGCGGTAGCATTTCAACGCCGCAGCACGAAGACCCTTTTGTTCTAATTGCAAACGATGGCATAAGGCTTCCAGCAATCGCGTTAAACCAATTTCAATTCCCGTAAGAGTAACAATGGGTTCAACGCATGGTAAGCGTTCGTGGTAAGGTTCAATAGGATTTACCGGGCAGATCCATTCTTCTTCAGTACCTACGGCCTGGTCAAGACGAAGCAACATTTCCTCTCCAAATCTCCTTCTCAGGGAAGGCCGCGGTAATTCGATAAAGTTCTTAACCTGACGAAGCCCTAATTTTTCCAGCCTTTCTGATGTCGCAAAATTTAGCCGTAAGCATGATGGAGGTAATAGTAAAAGCGACGCTTTGTGTTGCCCTCTTTCAATAATTTTAGACCCTGTTCCGAAACGAGCTATCGCCCAGGCAGCGCCGATTGTATCAGCGATGGCTAAAGTAACATCGTACTCAAATTGTCTTAATCGCCTGTAAATATCAATCATGTAATCTCGTTCACTTCCCCATAGATGCGTACAACCCGATACATCCATCAACAGTCCGTCATCACCATCAATGGCCACAATGGGCGTAAAACGAATACACCATTCTGCAATACCTTTGAGCAGTTTGTTTGAAAGTTCCGGGTTATCATCAATTACCTGTAATGCTGGAACAATCGCACGGGCATCTGCTACCACCATCCCGATATAAAGTCCCTCTCTTTCTGCAGCAATATTTACAGCAGTAATAATCATTCTTCCATGATCTGCCGTAGCTAAACTAAAAGGGATTTCCTTATACCCAGGCTGACGGCGTGCGTACCAATCCGTTCGGAGATGACGGAACCATATAGAAATAAATCTTTTTGACATATCA
Organism: Chitinophagales bacterium; assembly: GCA_025355935.1. Taxonomy (GTDB): domain Bacteria; phylum Bacteroidota; class Bacteroidia; order Chitinophagales; family Chitinophagaceae; genus Ferruginibacter. The sequence goes on from JANXYS010000446.1 coordinate 2,205, forward strand.
TCCCGTTTTCTTTTTTTGAATAAACGGTATTGCAGTAATTTTCGGAATATGCCTGAAGCGATCATTGGAATATTCAAGTTCCCATTTTCCCGGGACGCCATTTCTCACCTTTACCAATTGTACATTCCAGCGTGGAAAACCAACGCCGGGCATTTCACCAGGTAACTTACTATTTAATGGCGCTATCATCCAGCGTGTAACGCAGGCAGTAATATTGATAATTTTCGGTTTGCGTCGAATTACAAAACCTGTTACGCGGCTTTGTTCAACAGCCAATTGTAATCTCCTGGAAGCAGTAAAATTTAAATCCTGCATTTCACCAATTACCCCCGCCAGGCCGGCGCACTTAAGTGCCTCTTCCATTACCCATAATATTTCTTTTTCTTTTTTAAGGTCTATAAAAATGATTCTATCCGGATCGATGCCAAAAAGAGCCAATGCTGGTGGAAATATCGACCTGCTTGCACTTATCCAAATTAAAGCCCCACTGTTATGCATCAGGGTGGAAATAATGCCTGCTACAAATCCACAGGTAGCAGCCTGTTCTTCATAGTTTGAAGTTATAAATTCATG
>JANXYS010000462.1 GCA_025355935.1 Chitinophagales bacterium
ATTCCCGGATTTGATGGCATTCATTGCTTCCTGAAATGTTGAAAAAATAACCATAATTTAAACTACCTGCATGTTCACAAGGTGGATATAGCGTTTTGTATTTGCGAATGTACCAGAATTTGATGCTGGTCCGGCCCGGTGGAGATGCGTAAAAGAAATATGATTATAAAAATTACCTAAAGTTTCTTAGAAAGAGTGCAGCCCCAAACCAAAGCTCATAGTGAACTGCAGCCGAAGTACGAATGTCCCGCCCGTATTTTGCAAATGCGATATTAGCTGCCGTAACTTTTTTATACCATTTATTTTTTGCTCAATGAAGTTTTAATAATTACACCAATAGGCCTATCCTTAATATTGTATTCCTTTTTTAACTTGGCTGTGCATAGAACTAATAGCTCAATAAAATTGGTATCATTTACATTAAAAAGATCCCCTTCAAAATTGGATGTCAAAACTTTGTTGTTTAAAATATATACAACTTTGGCTTCTACATTTAAATCAGGAATAGACTTTTGATATTCCAAGGATTTTGTTTTGAAATAGTTCCAATAGTGTTCTCTTGCAAATGGTTTTGTTGTAATGAAAATTGCTCCATTTATAGCATCTTTTCCGGCAACTTTAATTGCATTGGCATCTTTAAAGACAGATACCTGCGCTATTTCATTTGGGTCATAAGACCTTAAAACGCCTGAATTTGCTCTTATACTATCGACGAAATACATTGGCTAGTTAGCTGGAAATAATACAAATTCATCTGATTTATTGAAAATGCTGTAGCAAGACATTAGAATATCAATTCCCTCAATAGTTTTGTTTAAATAATAGCCTTCATCGATAGGGAATTGAGGCTTTTTAGTTTTATCAATCTTCACAAAAAATGCTACTGTGTCATTTGAAAAACTCCAATAGTCACTACAATCTCTTGAACCCCATTTTGAACTAAGCTCAGGGTATATTTTAATAACATCTTTCAGTAGTAAATATTTTAAATTGATTGGTGTTCCATTCGGAAGTTTCCCATTGAAATCTTTCGTTAGCCTTATTTTACTAATAAAGTCTTCATCTTGATCCTTTTGAAAAATCAATCCAGGATACTTTACTGAATAATATCCTTTTCCATTAACATAACGTGAATCTTGCGAAAAACAGTTTTTGGACAAGTCCATTTCTTCCACTTCTATTTGTTTAAGATCTTTGCATAATGTTTGCAAATCTTTTAATGTTGTTTGGCAAAGACAAAAACCAGAGACTGTTATTTTCTTGGCAAGTGAAGTATCGATTTGATTTTGTTCAGTATCATTTTGGGATCTCGCGATATAACATAAATTGGTCAGAAGAAGAAGAAAAAGTATTTTGAGTTTCATAGGTATTTTTATTATGATGCAAAATTAGGAGAGTTTCAACTTCCTTAGGTTTTTTGTTATGGCAGCTAACACCCATTTTAGATACATCCACTTCAGAGCTTAATCACCAATATCCCCTCTCGTTCACATTAAATAAATCCACATTAACTACTACAGTATTATAGTTTACCCATAACTTTGCGCCACTAATCAAACCTCATTTCGTTAGTGCATAAGAATTGGTGGAAAATATTGTCTTTCCTGTTACTCATCTACACGATCGTGGGCGGCCTTTTAATGGATGTTCCGGCACTACCCATACTAAACGAAACCATCAGAAATCTATATTTCCACGTTTGCATGTGGTTTGCGATGATGATTTTATTTACCGTAAGTTTCATTTATAGTATTAAATACCTCCGTGGATTCGACCTTCGAAACGACATATTCGCACACAATTTTGCTGCAGTTGGTTCATTTCTTGGTATTTTGGGTTACGCTACTGGCACAATCTGGGCAAGCTATACCTGGATCACCGACCAGGGCCAAAGCCTGGGTGGTATATTAAAAGAACCAAAGCTTATCGGTGCTGGCATTGCTTTATTAATTTATGGTGCCTATTTCGTGCTTCGGGGTTCATTTACGGATATTGATAAGAAAGCCCGCATCAGTGCCATCTATAACATATTCGCGTTTGCCATGCTTTTTCCAAGTATTTGGATCATACCAAGACTTGTTGGCAGTTTGCACCCCGGTGGACAGGGAGGTGCGGGTGGAAATCCTGCACTAAATTTTAAAGATATCGACAGCCGTTTACGGATGGTTTTTTACCCGGCCGTTATAGGCTGGACATTACTGGGAGTTTGGATTACTACTTTAAAAATCAGGATACAATTACTAAGAGATAAAACCTTACTGAATGATTAAGATTAATCGCCTGGTAGCGCTTACGATTGCACTATTGAGTAGTTTGTTTGCTGCCGCGCAGGACGCGAAGCCTGAAATGGCTGACGCCATGCGCAGCAACGGGAAGATTTATGTAGTTGTAGCAGTATGTTTAACCATCTTAATAGGTCTTTTTTTATACGTATTTAACGTTGACCGGAAAATAAAAAAAATAGAGCAGCATCAATAACTGCGTTTTATTTTTCCTTTCAATCACCCTATACAAAAAACAGTAGCCATGCTGTTATTATTTTTCGATTGCACCATTAAAAAAATTTTATGAGCGAACATCAACCGTACAGCTTTTTTGAAAGCGTGGAAAGAAGTTTTGACAAAGCAGCAAAATTTACCCAATGGGACCTGGGTATCCTGGAACAAATTAAAGCCTGCAATAGTGTATACAGGATGAGGTTCCCCATTAAAAGGGACGACGGCACAATTGAGGTAATGGAGGCCTACCGTGTTCAGCACAGCCAGCATAAACTTCCCTGCAAAGGTGGTATCCGTTTTAGCGATGAAGTTAACCAGGACGAAGTGATGGCTTTAGCAGCACTAATGACTTACAAATGCGCCATCGTGAATGTTCCGTTTGGCGGAGGTAAGGGCGGCATAAAAATTAACCCGCGCAATTACAGCGTTTATGAACTCGAAAAAATTACCCGCCGGTATACGTCTGAACTTGTTAAGAAAAATTTTATAGGTCCCGGTATTGATGTTCCGGCACCGGATTATGGTACGGGCGAAAGAGAGATGGCATGGATAGTAGACACCTATGCCTCCCTTAAACCGGGAGAGATTGATGCTGCAGGTTGTGTTACAGGTAAACCTATTACACAGGGAGGTGTTCGCGGCCGTAAGGAAGCAACCGGCCTCGGGGTTTTCTTTGGCATTCGGGAAGTATGCAATATGGCGGATATAATGGAGAGGCAGGGTTTGTCAATGGGAATTGCAGGTAAGAAAGTTGTGGTACAGGGCCTGGGAAATGTTGGCTACCATTGCGCTAAATTTTTCCGCGAAAGTGGGGCAATTGTCGTTGGACTTGCGGAATATGAAGGGGCCATCTACAATCCTGAGGGATTACATGAGGAAGAAGTTTTTCAGCACCGGAAGGCAACAGGATCTATCCTTAATTTCCCGGGCGCAGGAAATCTTGCAAAAAATACAGACGCGTTGGAATTGGAATGTGATATCCTAATTCCTGCCGCACTTGAGAATGTTATTAATGGTGATAACGCAGCGCGCGTTAAAGCCAAAATTGTCGGAGAGGCCGCCAATGGCCCTTGCACTCCTGACGCGGATGATGTATTTGCAACGAGAGGTATTTTATGCGTTCCTGATATGTATCTTAATGCAGGTGGTGTTACCGTAAGTTATTTTGAGTGGCTTAAAAATTTAAGTCATGTTCGGTATGGCCGCATGGAAAAGCGTTTTACTGAAAATTTAAATACACATATTCTTAGCCAGATAGAAGAACTAACGGGAAAGCGTGTTAGTGACGGCGAACGCACATTTATCATGCACGGGCCTGAGGAACAGGATTTGGTTCATAGCGGACTCGAGGAGACAATGATCACAGCAACAAGGGAGATCATGGAGATCTGGAAATCAAATCCAAATATTCCTGATATGCGTACCGCGGCGTATGTTAATGCGATTAATAAAGTAGCAACAAGTTATAGCGAACTGGGAATCTTCCCATAAGATATTGTACACTCATTTGCAGCCCCACCGGATAACCGGTGGGGCTTTTTTTATCCGGGATCGGGAAGATGAGAGATCTCTACAAAATGGCCCCCTTCATTTTTAAAT
>JANXYS010000469.1 GCA_025355935.1 Chitinophagales bacterium
CGCGAATGTTGGCGGCACTGTCGTTAAAACTGTTGCAACAGTGGTCGGGCTTATCCTGCTTTCGCGATTACTAAAATCTGTACTTAATACCGTCGGCGGAAGTAAATCATTTGCAAACCTTACCCAGGATCCGCAGTTCAAGGCAACCTTTAATGAGAACACCAGGCTTAATTCATTCGCGTCAAATGATCTTATGAAAACTGCCCTGCAGATGTTGGTAGCAGAAAAATATAAGATACCATTTGCCACCGTTGTAAATAACTACAAAAATTTGAATACAGCCGGGGATCTTGCAACGTTTATCGGGCAAAATGCCGATGCAAAAATATTGACCGGAATTAAATAGTCAGGTCTTTTTATTTACCCTTCTTAGAGGGCCATGTAATAATTCCTGTAAGTCGCTACTTGCATAAACCTATTAAGATCCTTATAATAGATCAAACAATAGGGTTATACTCTTATTAACAGTTATAGGGATACTCCCCACAAAACAGACCTGGAAAACATTTTTATTATTTACCTCTATGATTAAGATTATGGGCTCCAGTGGGCCACCTGCCATTCAAAAATAAAGAGTATTAAATAGGCTGACCGAGATGTTGTAAAGGCTTTCAGTGTCTGATAACCGACTTTACGTACTCATCGCCTGCCCGAGATGCATTTAATTTTCAGGCTGCCTGAAAATTATCTTACGCTTATCCGAGCAGAATGGTTTACTTCTTTAAAATGAAAAGGGGCTCAGAATCATAATAAGCTGGTGAGTAATGGTCCGTGCTATGCTACGAATGGCCCTCCGGCGATTTGACAACGCAAATTCATTTAGTTAAAAAAACTGAATACATCCAGACTAATTTCTATTGCTCCCTAATATTATCGCTCATTAAAGCATTGGTGCCTTCATCAGCAATTTTGGAAGCGACGGACAGCATATAACGTTGCTTTTTTATGAGAATTTTGAAAGCATGAAGAATGTTCTCAACCACTTTTTTGCCATCTGATACATACTCGCTTTCTTTGATTTCTGAACCAATGGAAAAGCTGCTGAACTTATGTCCCGGTCGTAACCAAGAGTTAATATTCCTTCTGCAACATCATCAATTTTTAAATGAAGAGGATGTTGTATAATTCCTCGAATTTAACATGGAGCTCGTAAAACCTTTCACCTTCAATATTCCAGTGTAACCACGGCTGGTTCGATAAAAAACTGAATAGTTTGCAAGAAGATGATTTAATGATCCAGCCAGCTGTCGCTTTTGACTGTATCAAGTCCTATTAAATTGAAATTTTCCATTCACTTGCTATATTAGAATGTAGAAATATCTAAAATCGTTCATAGATGAAGATTATGAAATAAAAACACCTAAAACAGTAAAACTGGACCGGATGCCATTTGAACCCATCGGGGGGAAGCGCAAGACAATATTTGCCCCAATAGTTTTTCAATTGAAACAGAACGCAAACTCTATGTCCGAGACAAATTACCTGGTGCTCACCTTCACTAGTTTTCTTCTTTGTAAAAAGATAAAAATAATGACTCCAACACTGTGAATTATAATCCAATAAAAGTATTTAAGTACTTCTAATAAAATCTTTGCGTATCTTCGCAAAACAATCAACAGAAAAAACTTACAACATGCAAACCTTACAAGAAAATATTTTAAATGTCACCCTGCTGGAACCACGACAAAAACATCCAACTATTTTTATCCGATTCGACGAACTGGCCGAAGGGGAGAACTTAACCATCTATAACGATCATGATCCTAAACCACTTTATTACCAATTGCTCGGCGAACGGGGTAGTATTTTCATCTGGGAATACCTGGAACAGGGACCTGAAAGCTGGAGAGTGAAAATCACAAAACGTGTTTCAGGCGAAAACGAAGAAACGCTTGGACAGATTGCCGCTAAAGATTTGCGCATGGCGGAGATATTTAAAAAATATGGCCTGGATTTTTGTTGCAGAGGAAAGAAAACGGTTCGAGAAGCCTGTGCTGAAAAGGGTTTGGATGCTACCAAGGTAGAGCAGGAGTTACGGAATGCAGATAAAAATGTAACTGCCCGGCCGTTACCCTATGGAGATTGGACCCTTGATTTTTTGGCAGACTATATCGTGAATACTCATCACAGTTACGTTAGAAAATCCTTGCCCGACTTGAAAACTTACGCAGCTAAAGTTGCTGATGTACATGGCAATCTCCATCCGGAGTTACTGCGCATTAATCAGTTAGTTGCAGATGTCAATGCCGAGCTGAGTACCCACATGATCACAGAAGAAAAGCTGTTATTTCCTTATATTAAAGACTTGCTGGCATTCAAAGGAAATAAAGAGTTAGTACAGGCTTCCCATTTTCAAACGGTACAAACCCCCATCAATATGATGGAAATGGAGCATGATCTGGTAGGTAGAAACATGGAGGAAATAAGAACCATCAGTCAGAATTATTTATTGCCTGACGATGCCTGTGCAAGCTATAGCGTTCTGTTTAAAAAGCTCGAACAATTTGAAGATGATCTTTTCACACATATCCACCTTGAAAACAATATTTTGTTTCCTAAAGCATTGGAGATAGAGAAGCAATTAAAACTGCGTGAGATTACCCAATAATGAGGCATCAGGCTGTCTTATTATTTGCATCAACTTACCACTGATTAAAAGATAAGACAGGCCTTTTGTTTTACACAATATTTAGTAATATGATTATTAATGAAAATACCAAAATTGCCACCGTTTTAAAACAGGAGCCAGCTGCACTGGATGCAATCATTAGTATCAGCGTGCGTTTTACAAAATTGCGGAATCCTATAATCCGAAAGCTGATGGCCGCCAGAACTTCTTTAGCTATGGCGGCAAAAGCGGGAGGGTGCAGCATTGCAGACTTGTATGCTAGGTTAAGTCCATTCGGGTTTGAGATTGATCATGAAACAGAATCATTAAAACCTGCAGAAAAATCGTTACCCGATTTTATTACTTCATTAAAGCCCCGGGATATTTCTGCTCTCGATGTTCGCCCAGTTATTGCAGCAGGTAAAGATCCGCTTAATATTATCCTCGAAAAATTAAAAAAAATTCGACTTGGACAGGCCTTGCAAATCATTAACAGTTTTGAACCTGCGCCATTAATATCATTGTTGAAAAAAAAAGGCTTTGAGAGTTATTCTGAAACAATCAATGATCAACTTGTGCATACTTTCTTTTACAAAAAAATTAAACTGCCTGGAGAAATATTATTTTCTGTCGATGCGTCTCAAAATTGGGAGGAAGTGAATGAGCATTTCAAAGACCATATTTTAACAATAGATGTTAGTGAGCTTGAGATGCCCCTGCCAATGGCTACTATATTGGAGGAACTCGAGCACTTGCCTGCTAAAACCGCATTATTCGTTCATCATAAACGTATACCTGTTTTTCTGTTGTCGGAATTAGCAGATAGGAAATTTGATTATCGCATAAAACAAATCTGCGACGGGCAAGTAGATATCTTAATATTTAAAAGTTAATATGCCTTCCTCCAATACCAATGAAAGCCTTATTAAAAATACCAGTTATAAAGTGGTACTTCCGTTTTATATATATGCAGCTCTAGCATTGCTTGTAGCCTGCACACTTTTAGCTATTTCATCTGATGTCTTTACACAACATTATTTTCACCCGAAAACGTTGGCCATTACTCATACTATGGCCCTGGGTTGGGCAACCATGATGATACTGGGCGCAGGTCATCAATTGATGCCCGTATTAATTGAGCGCAGACTTTTCAGTAATGGCCTCGCTTATCTTTCTTTTATTTTTGCCGCTACCGGCATACCGTTACTTGTTTATGCATTTTATACTTTTAATATGAACTGGCCGGCACAATATGGTGCCATATTTATTAATTCGGCTATCCTGTGTTACCTGGTAAACTTCGCTATAAGCCTCTCAAAAAGTAAACTGGAAAATGTTCATGCCGTATTTGCGTTTACAGCCACCTTATGGCTTCTGCTAACGACATTGGTAGGACTTTTATTGGTATACAACTTTACCTTGAATATCTTGTCGGAAGGCTCATTACATTATCTTTCATTACATGCACACATGGGTATTATTGGATGGTTATTATTGATGGTCATTGGTGTTGGTTCCCGGCTGCTCCCTATGTTCCTTATTTCAAAATACAATCAGCCGATCTTACTTTGGTATATCTATGCATTAATAAACTTTGGTCTTTTGTTTTTTGTAATAAACCAAATTTTCTTGCACCAAATAGTTCTTTATTTAGTCCCCGTTGCCACCATTCTATTGGCATTGATCCTGTTTGCCCGATATTGTTTGGCAGCTTACCGTCAGCGCATACGCAGGCAGATTGATGAGCAGGTTAAAATCTCATTGTTCTCTGTATTATTAATGTCAGTGCCCTTAATCTCTTTTATAATTGCAATAAGAGAATTATTTAATGGGAAGCAGGATACAAAGCATGTATTACTGTATGGATTTTCTATCTTCTTTGGTTGGATTACCGCTATCATTTTTGGAATGACATTCAAAACGCTGCCATTTATCATATGGAACAAGGTGTATTCTTTTAAAGCTGGTATGGGCAAAACACCAAACCCAAAAGAACTTTTTAGCAGTAAGATCTTCACCGCTATGGTAATAACTTATTTCGCAGGTTTTATTTTATTTTCCGCTGGGATTTACCTTATGGAGGTAATCGTTTTACAATTAGCAGCTCTATTGTTAGTAGCTACTGCAATATTATATAATTGGAATGTTTTTGTATTAGTATTCCATAAACACAGGAAGGAATGAATGTAATAACCAATGACAATTTTAAATGTTCTATTGCACTGGTGGTATTGCGAGATGTAATTGATCCTGAGATTTGCCTTAGTGTGGTGGATCTTGGATTGATTTACCAGGTTGATTTTGATGAAGAGTACAGAAATATTTTTGTTCGTATGACGCTGACTACTCAGTTTTGCCCAATGGGCGACTCTATTGTTTGTGCTGTTACCCATGCGCTCGAAAATTCATTTCCAGAATATACAGTGAGGACTACTTTGACCTTTACCCCACCATGGAAAAATACAATGATATCTGAGATAGGGCAAGAATATCTAAACAAATAATTTATGCTGAGTTATACCTGCAAAACTGCTGTTAAAGCTGTTATTTATCTCGCTTCAAAATTTGAAACAGGCGAGAAGTCGGGCATCGTTGAAATCGCTAAATATTTACGAGCCAGCGAACACACTATTGGGAAGATGCTGCAAACGCTTGTTAAAGAGAACGTGATAAGGAGCTTGAAAGGTCCGTCTGGCGGATTTTATATTGATAAAATTCAATTGCGTCAACCTATAATACGTATTGTAGAAGCTATAGATGGTAACCAGGTATTTAAAGAATGTGGCCTGGGGTTAAGCAGGTGCTCCTCTACGCATCCCTGTCCCATACATGATGAGTATCAAGCCGGAAGAGACCTGATAGAAAAATTATTTAAAAATCGGAAGATAATCGACTTGTGCGAGCCCGTGAATAGTGGTTTAACTTATTTATTCGGATGATTCTAATGTGCCTAGTTACCTTAAGAAACAAATATATGCCTGCTTCAATTTTAGATTTATTACAAAAATACGACGTGCCAATTCCAAGGTATACGAGTTATCCCACAGTGCCATATTGGGATTTTGTTAGCATTAGCGAGGCCAGTTGGAAACAATCTGTTTTGGAGACATTTAAGGTAGAAAATGGGGAATTGTGTATTTACATTCACCTTCCTTTCTGCGAAAACCTATGCACGTTTTGCGCCTGTACCAAACGCATTACCAAAAATCATGCTGTAGAAGAACCGTACATACTAGCTGTACTCAAAGAGTGGAGTATCTACCGCTCTTTATTTCCGATAAGGCCCATAATAAAAGAAATTCATCTCGGTGGCGGAACTCCAACATTCTTTTCAGTAGATAATCTAATAAAATTGATTGAAGGAATTACCTGCGATGCAACTATTAATGATGATCATGAATTTAGCATAGAAGTACACCCGAATTACACTACTGAAGAACATATACAAAGACTTGCTGGTATAGGCTTCAACCGCATCAGCCTTGGAGTACAGGACTTTGACCCGGTTGTACAGTTTGCAATAAACAGGGTGCAATCTTTTGAGAGGACTAACGAGGTAGTTGATTGGGCAAAAAAGTATCATTACAACAGTATCAATATAGATTTGATCTACG
>JANXYS010000527.1 GCA_025355935.1 Chitinophagales bacterium
CACTTTTGGAACGCCTGCACTCTTTCATAAAACCTTTTTCAGCCAGTTACTCGGGCTTCATGCGGATGCAGGAGCCAAGAAGGTTTTCCAAATGAATCCCGAAGAACTAGCCACAATTACTTTTTCGGGCGGTGAGGTAGATATTGATACCCGTGCTGATTGGGATAACTTCCTTAGGCTTAAAGCAGAACATTCAAGTTTCGGGTCACCGGAATAAAGCGAAACGAATGTCGTAATTTTAGGGCTACCTGAAGTATAATGATAATAGATAAATTCAACCGTATTCATAACTACCTGCGTATTTCGCTTACAGATAACTGTAACCTGCGCTGTTTTTATTGTATGCCTGATGAAGACTATGCTTTTACGCCGGTTTCCAAACTCATGCAGGCGAAAGAAATCGAAGCCATTGCCAAAAGCTTCACGGGGCTAGGGGTAGACAAAATCAGGCTTACTGGCGGCGAGCCCCTCATCCGGAAAGATGCTGCAGATATCATCTTATCACTTTCCAAACTACCGGTTAAGCTTACCCTCACAACCAATGGAACCAGGGTACATGAATTTATTAGAATGTTTGAAGACGCGGGCATTCAATCCCTAAATATAAGTCTTGATACTTTACAGCCGGAGAAGTTTTTACTTACGACCCGTCGGGATCAATTTGCGCTCGTAAGAAAGAACATAGATCTACTGCTGGAAAAAAACTTCCATGTAAAAATTAACGTGGTAGTTATGAAGGGACTTAACGATAACGAAATAAATAATTTTGTTACATGGACGAAAAATTCACCGGTGCACGTACGATTCATTGAGTTTATGCCCTTCAGTGGAAATAGATGGACAAGCAACAAGGTTTTTACCCTTCGGGAAATTCTTGATACGATTGAAAAAGATTTTGAGATAGAAACCCTGCCTGCGGAAGTAAACGATACGGCGAGGCCATTCAAAGTACCTGGTCATTTGGGTACCTTTGCGATCATTAGTACGATGAGCGAACCTTTTTGCAGTGGTTGTAACCGGATGCGTCTTACAGCAGACGGGAAACTAAAAAACTGCCTGTTTTCAAAAGAGGAAACTGACCTGCTAACTGCGTTCAGAAACGGAGAACAACTTGCGCCGCTGATTTTTGAAAGCATTCAAAACAAATATGCCTCCCTCGGCGGGCAAATGAATACAGATTTTGAACACCTCCACGCCGGCGAGATCAAGAATAGAAGTATGATAACTATCGGGGGCTAAAATTAAATTGATGATCAGTGTTTCAGAAGCCAAAGAAATTATTCGGAAAAATACAATTTCCCTGCCGCCAAGGGTAATGGACCTGGGACGAGCAAGAGGACTTGTGCTTGCACAGGATGTTATGAGCAAGGTCAATGTACCTGCATTCAGGCAATCGTCAATGGATGGATATGCATTTAGTTTCTCCGACCTGGCCGGCAAACAAGAACTTATTATTTCTATAGAATCTCCCGCCGGAAATGATTTGCAACTGTGCCTTAAACGAGGCGAGGCCGCCCGGATTTTTACAGGTGCTCCTCTGCCAGAGGGAGCCGACACGGTAGTTATGCAGGAGAAAACCATCGTAAAAAATCAACGTCTCTATATAAACGATTCCGAGATCATAGAAGGAACAAATGTTCGTCAGAAAGGTGCGGAAATTTGCAGTGGTGCACTTGCATTACCTTCGGGCGCTATATTAACACCCGGAGCTATCGGGTTTTTATCCGGTACTGGATGCCAATCAGTATCGGCGATTCCCCCTCCCTCGGTCTGCATCCTGGTAACAGGGAACGAACTGCAGAAGCCAGGCCTACCTCTCAGTTATGGACAAGTATACGACAGCAACTCTTTCGCATTATCTGCAGCGCTTGAGGAAGCAGGCGTAAAAGATATCAAAGTGTTAACTGCAAAAGATAATATCAAGGAACTTACATCAATGCTTGCTATTGCCCTCGAAGATCACGACCTTATTCTGTTGACCGGCGGTGTGAGCGTTGGCGACTACGATTTCGTAATCCAGGCAGCTGAAAATTTGGCTGTTACCCAATTGTTTCATAAGATAAAGCAAAGGCCCGGTAAACCGATCTATTTTGGCCAAACAAATAATAAGCTTGTTTTCGGCTTGCCGGGAAATCCCTCGTCAGTATTGAGTTGCTTTTATCACTACGTTCTGCCGGCTGTCGGGTATATGCAGCGTAGAAATAGTCGATTAATTGTGAGGGAAGCGAAACTAAATAGCAACTATAAAAAGAATGTCGGCTTAACGCATTTTTTGAAAGGCCGATACGATGGCGAAAGTGTTACAGTGTTGGAAGCGCAGGAGAGCTTTAGGATGTTTTCTTTTGCAAAAGCAAACTGTTTAATTGAAATTGAGGAAGATATTGTAGAAAAAAGTACAGGGGAAATAGTGAAAATTTATCTTTTGCCCAATTATTAGTAATGGATTATACTTTTCTTTTTTATATCCTACTTTTTATTGTGGCATTTTTATATGCATCGGTAGGTCACGGAGGGGCAAGCGGGTACCTCGCCCTTATGGCGTTGTTTAGTTTTGCGCCTGATGTAATGAAGCCCACCGCTCTGTTACTGAACCTTTTCGTATCAGCAATTTCATTCTACCAATTCTATCGGGGCAAGCATTTTATATGGAAAATATTTGTTCCTCTTGCGGTATTATCAATCCCCCTGGCATACCTCGGGGGGGCGATTCATATTGATACAGGCATTTATAAAAAACTTTTAGCGCTCTTCCTGCTGATGCCTATCCTGAGGTTTTGGTTTTTCCCAGATATTCATGTGGAAAAACTAAAACCGTCTAATCCATACCTCTCACTGGTTATTGGTGGAGCTATCGGGTTTCTGTCGGGTTTAATTGGCATTGGCGGCGGCATCATTCTTTCGCCGGTTTTATTACTCTTAAAATGGACTGATCAAAAACAAACTGCAGCGATCAGTGCACTTTTTATTTTTGTAAATTCGCTTGCGGGATTAGCCGGGCAATTTTCGAAGGGAATGCATTTTACCACCGGAATGTATTTTTATGTTTTAGTTGCCGTGCTTGCTGGAAGTGTTGGAGCATACTTTGGAGCACTAAAATTTAAACAACATATATTAAAAAATATTCTGGCAGCCGTATTGTTGTTGGCGGCCGTTAAATTATTTCTCACTTAAATCTTGTTAAGGTGCGATATTTCTGGTTAAATCAACTGATCTCATCTTCTGTTAATTACTATGCTCCGGAGGAAACGAGGGAACGCAGGGAGGCAAAATCTCCTTCGATTCCTTTTGCCTGAAGTAGGTGTCAACCTTTAAAGGTTGACACCTACT
>JANXYS010000499.1 GCA_025355935.1 Chitinophagales bacterium
GTTCTCCCCAATAACGTCTATGCTGAGTAACGTACCTGCCACATAAGCATATTCCATTGAGAGGTTGAGCGACGAAATTTTATCTACGTTAGTCCGGTCAATATGACGGAATGGAAAATGTTCAAGAAGATCTTTAAAAGTAAAAATGTTTAATTCTTTGCGCAGCAACTCACCCCGGGGGGCCGAAATGCCTGTTAGGTACTCAATCGGCGTAGATAATATGGACTGATCCTGGCTAATAAATGTTCAAACAATATAAGTGACAAAACATTACACACCCAAACTTCGTAACTACACAGTAAGCAGTTAATATGATCAATAAAATTAGTTCGATTCTCTGTCCTGACTTTTGGGATATCCTTTAAAAAAATGATTATTTGTTTCTTACCCCGCGATGCTGAAAACTCTTCTTTTTCCCGCCGCCCCGTTTCTCAAAAATTGGATTATACGACGGCTGCTCTCCGAAAGCTTCAGGCAAAGGCATTTTCTGGACGACTTTTTCGAGTAATTTTTCAATCGCCAAAAACTTACGCTGTTCTTTTACACTCACTAGTGTAAATGCTGTTCCATCGGCTTCAGCACGAGCAGTTCTTCCTATTCGGTGAACGTAATCTTCACCGTCGTGGGGAACATCAAAATTTATTACGAGATCAATATTATCTATGTCAATTCCACGGGAAAGAATATCAGTCGCTACTAATACTGGTAAACGACCGCTTTTATATTGTATAAGGATATCCTCGCGGCTTTCCTGTTCAAGATCACTATGGATTTCACCGGCCTTAATGCCGTTTCTTTTGAGATCGCGTGTGAGTGCTTTTACATTTAGTTTACTGCTGCAGAATATTAAAACGGTTTTAAAATTATTCTCTTTTAATAGATGCAGGATAAGTGGTATTTTCTGGGCATCGTATACCATGTATGCCTGTTGAATGATTTTCTCCGGAGGCTTACTGATAGAGATATTTATTTCGGCAGGTTCGTGTAAAATGCTGCGTGCCAGTTGCCGGATCTTTGGCGGCATTGTTGCAGAAAATAGCAGGTTTTGCCTCTTAGCCGGCAAATGCTTAATGATGAACATGATGTCATCAAAAAAGCCCATATCGAGCATTCTGTCTGCCTCATCGAGTACAAGGTATTTGAGATTGTCGAGTTTCACATAACCCATTTTTATGTGGCTCATCATTTTTCCCGGGGTACATACGACAATATCGGCACCCATGCTGAGTGCCTTTTTTTCCTGCACAAATGCATTCCCGTCTCCGCCGCCAAACACTGCGATAGAGCTAATAGACGTAAAATATGAAAGTCCTTCGAGGTGCTGCGCAATCTGTATAGCCAGTTCCCGGGTAGGAACGATAACCAGCACGGTTATGGTTATCCCATCGGTATGTTCTGTAATGATCCGATTTATCAGCGGCAACAAAAAGGCGGCGGTTTTTCCGGTACCCGTTTGTGCCGAGGCTATGATATCTTTTCCTTTTAAGATAAGGGGAATAACCTGTTGTTGAACGGGTGTTGCGTCTTCATAGTTTGATGCTTCAATGCCCTCCATTAATCTTCCATCAAATCCAAATTCTGTAAACTTCAAAATAAGATAATTAAATAATTTGTTATTAAAGGTACTACAAATTGGTTATTGTTCCCGTTAGGCCGATGGATTAACCTTGCCCAAACAATATTTTGAGGTCTTAAAATTGCTACAATACTCTAGTCAGTTCTTATTAAATAAAGATTTATCATGATTATTTCTGTACTTTGTTCTTATGGTGAAAGTTGGTGAATATAATGAACTAAAGGTGGCACGAATGGTAGATTTCGGGGCTTATCTTGATGATGGTGGCGAGGGTATTTTGTTACCAAAACGATTCATGCCCCGCGACTTAAAGGTTGAGGATACAATTCGTGTATTTATCTATCACGATAGTGAAGACAGGTTAATTGCTACCACTCAAAAGCCCCTGGGTGTTTTAAACGACATTGTAAAACTTCGAACGGTGAGTGTAACTGAACAGGGTGCATTTCTAGACTTCGGGCTGATGAAAGATCTTTTTGTTCCAAAATCGCAGCAGCTGGTCGGTATGCTACCAAATGGCGAATATGTTGTAAAAATATATCTCGATGAACAAACGGGGCGTATAGCTGCCACGGAGCGGATTGAACAAACCTTGAGCAATAATATCCTTACGGTGAAGGATCTCGAAGTGGTGGACCTTATCGTTTTTCGCAGAACCGACATTGGCTATGTTGTAATAATTAACAATCAACATACGGGCGTATTGCATTTCAATGAGATTTATCGAAATATTGGAGAAGGCGATAAGTTTAAAGGCTTTGTAAAAAAGATATATCCAGATAACAGAATTGATGTTTCAGCAGGTCGGCCTGGCTATCAACGGGTAGAGGATGAAACAGGGAAGATATTATGATTGCTCGATGAGGGAAGTGGCTTTTTGGAATTCAATGATAAGTCGGACCCGGAAACTATCTACCAGGTTTTCGGCATGAGTAAGAAAACTTTTAAGATGACGATTGGCAATTTATATAAACAAAAGAAACTGGTATTTGAAGAAAACGGAATTCGGAAGCTTTAAATTTTCAACCCGACTTCATGATATAGAATTTAAAGGCCGGGAGCACGATATTTTCTGCCCCAGACAAAAGCTGATAGCTTTTCCCTGATATACATTCAACTAAGCTGTCACTCGCGGGCCCGTTTTGCCGGAAAATATCCCATGATAAATAAGCCGTTTCTGCACTGAAATTGAAAAGGCAGTAAACCTTTTCTTCGTCGAACGTTCTTAGGTAAATCGCCACGTGATCATTATGCGCGGCAACCCAGGTGAGATTTTTAAAATCTCCAAAAGCCGGGTAAGACTTCCTGATATTAATCAGCTTCTGTAATCCGGAAAAAATTTGCTGCTCAACTGTTCCCTCTTTATCTACTTTTTTGTTTTTTGTCCAGTCGATAATTGGCCGATGCATCCAGCGGTTATCGTAACTCGTTGCAGGATCATTCTTATAACTATAGTCGTTTGTATAGCCGGCCTCGTCTCCATAAAATAACATTGGTATACCACCTAGCAAGAGGCTGTGTGCCTGCATGAGCAGTATCTTATTAATTGACGTTGCGATAAAAGAATCATCGCCCGAGTTTATAGCTTTCTCTAGTCCACACAAGGAAGCAAGTGTACCGCTAATGCGGGCATCCTGCGTTTTAGGATTTACCGAAAATAGCGCCCCAGAAGCAGGTGACAAATTATAGGATCCAGAGTAGTACTCTTTAAGAAATTTACGATGCTCGTACGGATTAAAACCTGCATTCCTGATCATGTAGTCATCATATCCCAGGCCAATATCGTCGTGGCAACGAACGTAAGTAATCCATGATGTGCCGAACGGCTTTTGCAAAAGTTCATGTTGTGCCGCCAGCATTATCTTCGTATTGCCTGTTGCGAGGGCATCCCACTGTAGCGCCATTTGAGTAGCGTTATAAGCAAAATCACATTCTTTTGAAGTGAACGAACCTGAACCAAAATATTTCATGATTTCATTGGGAGCTACGATTGCTTCACCCAGCAGAGCCATCCCAGGGGTTGCTATTTCTATACATTGCTTGATAAGGCGGAGTATGGTATGTGCTTTCGGAAGGTTTTGACAGGTAGTGCCAAGCTCTTTCCAGATGAATGCCGGCGCATCAATTCGTAAAATATCTACCCCGTGATTAGCATAAAAGAAAACCACTTCGAGCATTTCCATAAAAACTTCGGGGTTTTTATAATTGAGATCCCATTGATAACCATGAAATACAGTCATTACCCATTGCTTGCATTCATCTGACCAGGTAAAATTTCCCGGCGAGCTCTCGGGGAAAATCTCAGGCATTGTTTTTTCAAATTCATCAGGCACAGTTCTGTCCTGGTACATATAAAAATAGTCCTGGTAACATTTATCACCAGCGCGTGCCTTCATCGCCCACTCATGTTTATGAGATGTGTGATTAAGTACCACGTCTAGCATCAGGTACATATCCTCATTAATCATCTTCTGCTGGAGTTCCACGAGGTTTTCAGTACTGCCAAATTTTTTATCAACTTTACGAAAATCTGATACTGCGTAACCCCCATCACTTTCCCCTTCGGGACTTTCCATAAGCGGCATAAGGTGCAGTAAATTCACGCCAAGCTTTTTAAAGTAGCCTAACTTGTCTTCAAGATTTTCAAGGTTTCCGCAAAATTTGTCAACATATAAACTCATTCCAGTTATATGGTTACTTAGATACCAATGGCCTTCGCGTTCCTTTGCGAGATCCTTTGCTTTAAGAATGGAGGAACGTGATTTGTATGCGGCGATGATGCAACTAATGAGGACTTTAAAATCTGCAGCTGCGCGATCTTGATACAACTCATTGTAAAGAAAATGGATCGCAGAAGTGTTTGCAACAAACCTGGTATAAAATAAGTTGTCTTCACCCCCAATGTTGATCTCGCATTCCTGCAGACAATTATTTACCAGTTGGTGAAGCTTGGTTTCGTACATTACCTTTTCTTTAGTTAAAAATATCGCTGCTTAAATGTTTAAAAGCTTCCATCGCACCCAGGTACTCACAAGTACGGGCACCTGCTTTATTTGCTTTCGCGATTACGACCTCCCAAGTATTTATATCCAGCTGCGTGAGATCGCGATCAGGAATATTCGCAAGCTGAGCAAGTAATGCGCCTACAAATGCATCACCGGCACCCGTTGTATCTACTGGCTTAACAGCAATGCTAGGTACAACAATTATTTGTTTTTGAAATCCGAAAAGCGTCCCTCTCTCCCCCAGAGTTATCGCAAAAGCAGCAGACGTTTTTTCTTCGAACATTTGAACAGCTTCATCCAGGCTTCTCTTACCAGTTAGCAATAAAGCTTCTTCATCACTTACCTTAAAAAAACTACAGTGCTTAAGGAAATACCAGCTCTGATCGACAAAACTCTGGTCATTATCCTTAAATAAAAGATGGCGATAGTTTGGATCGAAGCTTACAAAAAGCTTACTTTCTACAGCTTTTTGTAAAACACTTAAATAGGTTTTTTGCAAAGGGCCGGGCAAAAACGCGGTAGCTGAACCAAAATGTATGATCGGGAACCCAGCTAAATTTAAACCTGCAATATCAGATTCACTCAACTGGCCATCTGCCCCCCTGCTAAAAACAAAGTCGCGTTCGCCACTTTCAAGCAGACTTACAAATGCCATAGTAGTAAAATGGATATGATCTTGTAGCATCCATGAAGTTTCTACACCAAAATCCTTCATCACCTGGATTAATTGCTGACCAAAAGGATCCTTCCCCACTTTGGCAGCGAGCGTAACCTTACCACCAAGAGCTGCAATGGCAGCCGCGACATTAGTCGGTGCTCCTCCCGTTTTCTTTAAAAAGTTTTCACCGTCCGTTAAAGGCTTTCCCTTGTCTGTACAGATCATATCTATTAATGCTTCACCGATACACAAGATTTGTTTACTCATATATGAAGGATCATTTGGTTATTCATGTCTTCCAGTGCAAGGCCCTTGGTTTCAGGCATCATCTTCCATACATACAAAAGTTGCAACACCATCATTGCGCAGAAGAAACTGAAGATATAGGCGCCTCCGATATTTGCAGCAAAATATGGGAATACTTGGGCCACTATAGCAGCCCAGACCCAATGCGTTAGGCAGCCAAAGGAAGTACCCGTTGCTCGAACAGAATTAGGGAAAATTTCAGAAATAAAAACCCAAATTACTGCACCCTGCCCGATCGCGTGCGCGGCAATAAACATAAAAACATAATATACCAAGAATGTATTTGATCCACTGTTAAATGAAAACGCAATTAAGGCCAGCGATATGATATATCCGACGGATCCTATATACATCAAAGTTTTTCTGCCGAATCTGTCGATCAGGTACCATCCTATTAGTGTAAAAGCTAAGTTTACTGCGCCTATTCCTACCGTCCCTAATAAGGCAGAATCCCGTTGGATCCCCGCCATAGCGAATACCTTTGGCGCAAAATAAATAATTGCGTTGATACCCGAAAGCTGGTTGAATGATGCAAGCAGAAATGCAAGAAGTAAAGGCTTATAAAACTTCTTATTAAATAGTTTCTCTTTTACAGGAGAGTTACCTCCCTTTATTTCAGCGATCGTTTTATCCACGTCATCTTCCGTTATCGCTAATACTTTTCGGGCCGCAGCTTCATTGTTGTTATGGAGAAGTAGCCACCTCGGCGTTTCGGGCACCATCGTCATCAAAACTGAAAAGATTAGAGAGGGAAAAGCTACAACCCCGAGCATCCAGCGCCAGTCGTTTGCGCCGGCTATTCCCTGTAAGAGGTAATTTGATAAATAGGCCACCAGGATTCCAAACACAATATTTAGTTGAAATGAAATGACCATTCGGCCCCTAAATTTAGGGGGAGCAATTTCTGATATATAAACAGGTGCCACCATGGAAGAGGCGCCAATGCTAAGACCACTGATAAATCTGAAAAGCATAAAAATATACACGTTGGGAGCTACGGCAGCCCCAAGAGATGATACAAAAAATAATATGCCTATCCAGAAGAGCGTTTTTTTTCTACCAATTTTATTTGCGGGAATATTTCCAAAAGCTGCACCAAAGGCCGTCCCGTATAACGCCATCGCAATGGCGGTTCCGTGCATCCAATTACTTAACCCCCACAACTTTTGAATTGCCTGCTCCGCGCCTGAAATAACCGCTACATCAAGACCAAATAAAAATCCACCAAGCCCTACAGTAATCGACCAAAAAATTAATTTTCTATTCATGAAGAGGTTTTAATGTGAGTTATAAATTAATGTCCTCCTCCCATGGGCAGCACGACATCATCTGCCAGGACCGTTGGGGCTTTGATGAAGAGCGTGAGGCCGGAAGCAATTAAAAGGAATGTCGCCCCGAAATAAATTGCATTAACTGGTTCCATTCCGAGAAAGCTGTTGAAGATATGTCCAAATGTTAATGAGTATATCAACATTGGGATAACTATCATCATGTTAATGATTCCCATGTATACGCCATACCTTGCCTTCGGTATATCGTTAACGATCATAAGGTAGGGGACGCCCATCATACTCGCCCATGCAATTCCAAAACCAATGAGAGGAATAAATACAAGGTATTTATTTTCAATATGTGGGAAAATAAACAAGGCAATAGCGGCCATTAGCAGGCAGATACTATGAACTATTTTGGGCCCTTTTTTCCTGGCAAACCAAACTAATCCGAATGCGGAAATGAAAGTGATGATGTTTGTCCATCCGCTTATCAAACCGCCCCAGCCAACTGCCTGTTTATAAAGCTCATTGGTTGCGGAGCTATCGGTAGTTTTAAAGATAGATTTAGCAATTGTCAAATCCTTATAATCCCAATAACATTTTAAAGCAAACCACTGAAAAAGATAGACGATAAATAACCTCCACATATTGGAGGGCATTTCTCTGATGGCATGAAATATTTCTTTAAACGGAGTAAGAATGGTGAGCTTTCGATTTCTAAGTTCTGCCAGTTCTTCCGGGGTAGGCGGTATTTCGGGTGTCGTGCTGTTACTCCATAAAACGCTGGTTATACTGCAGAAGGCGCCAAAGAAAAAGGAAGCAAATACCCAGTATGGAATATTATTCGCACTTGTCTTATTAAAGAAAGGAACAAGTTGAAAAAGAAATAGAGATAAGGCTGCAAGCGTTTGTCCGAAACCTGTAAAAAAACTCTGTGCAAGGAAACCTGTCGGCTGCTGAACTGGTGATAACTTATCGGCCACGAAGGCCCTGTAGGGCTCCATGGCAGTGTTATTCGCAGCATCGAGGATCCACAGCAGCCCCACGGCCATCCAGAGCGTTTTGCTGAAAGGGAAGAAAAATAAGCAAATACTTGATAGCAACGCACCAATTAAAAAATAAGGTTTTCGTCGGCCCCATCTCGGATGCCAGGTTTTATCACTAAGCGCACCAATGATCGGTTGGATAAGTAATCCAGTAATAGGACCGGCAATCTGCAATATAGGCAAGTCTCCATTTTCGGCTCCAAGAAATTTGTAAATAGGGTTTACTGCATTTTGCTGAAGTGAAAAACTATACTGGATGCCAAAGAACCCTACGTTCATATTGATAATCTGCCAGAAACTCATACTGGGTTTGCGCAAGGTCATAAGCAATCGATGTTAATGCCATTAAATTTAATCAATTCGAACCACCATAATTGCTGCAAACGTTTGTGGTGGATAAGAAAACTTACTGCGGTAACTATAGTAAACCTTGTTACATACTTAGGACTAATAGGGATGAGTTAATATTTTTCTTTTTGAATTTAATACACAACTACCAATGTTTAAACGCGAGATACACCGCATTGGTCCATCCAAATCCATCCTGCGAGCTGTATTCACCGCCGCCTGCTTCTTTAGTTAAATCTTCTACATTATATTTCTCCATCATCTTACCGGTAGCTGCGTAAACTTTTTCATTGAGCGCTGTCCATCGTTTTGCAATCTCAGACGCCAGCTCTATGTGACCGTATCTTTTCAGGCCCAATGCCGAGATCCACTGAAGAGGAGCCCACCCATTCGGAGCGTCCCATTGCTGCCCGGTGCGATGTTCTGTTGTCACGATACCTCCGGGACGAAGCAGCCGCTCAGTAAGCATTTTTGAGATACTCTCGCTTTGTGATTGTGATGCCAACCCAAAATAGAGCGAAAATGTCGCGGCAGCAGAATAAATTAATTTTTGATGGTCGCTAACAAAATCAAAATCGAAAAAACATTTTAGATGTTCATTCCAGCAATACTTTACTAACGCCTCTTTTCTAATTTCAGCCCGAAACAAGAACAATGTTTTTCCTTCATAATCTCCCCCAATCTCCAGTGCTTTAGAAATCACCTTTTCAAGGTTGAATAAAAGACAGTTAAGATCTACAGGAATAATGTCGGTCGTGTGAATTGTAGAAAAGCTGACTCCCTCCTTAAACCACCTGGATGAAAAGTCCCACCCGGATTCACATGCCGCACGAAGATTACGAAATAAGTGCTCCTTATCTACAACTCGCTCAGCCAATTCGATATCTTCTTTATAAGACTCCGGTCTGGGAGTACTATTTTCATCATAATACCTGTTTAAGACGGAACCATCCTTCATTCGAACAACACGGCGGCTACAATTTAACTTTTCATCTAGATCCTTCTCGTCTTTCATCCAGAATAAATGTTCTTTTAAAAGCTGTGGCAGGTATTTTCCGAAAATTTCAGGGCCTTTTATTTCAGCAAGCAACTCAATCATTGCAGCAAAAAAAGGAGGTTGAGACCGGCCGGTAAAATAGGTTCGATTGCCATTTGGAATATAACCAAGGTCATCAATCAAGAAAGCAAAATTGTCAACCATGTTTTCAATCATCGTTATTTTTCCGGACTCTCTTAATCCAAGCATTGTAAAATAACTATCCCAGTAAAAAATCTCCCTGAATCTGCCCCCGGGTACGATGTAAGGATAAGGTAGCTGAAGCAGTGAACTTTCTGCACTTGCAGGCTGCCGGGTGAGTTCATCCCATAGGAAATTAATATGCTCTTCGGCAGATCGTGTACGCTCGCTCTGAAAGTTGGATGCGATAGCAGGCGGTTCTTGAAAATTAATTTTTATGAATGAACGAAGATCAAACTCGGGAAGATCCTTTTGAGATTTATATAAGTTAATTATCGCGGGCAAAAGATGAAGTGGCGTACAATCCACAAATGTTTTGCCATCGGGGAAAACATTTTCAACCTGTGTTCTCTCAAATAACTCCCCTATTGAATAAATGTCCATCTCAGGCATTATGGTAATTTTAAGAGTTAGTGTGAAGCTTGGTTGGCGATCACAATATCCTTGTGCTCATCGCTTTGTTTCTGAATTCGATTAAAGAAAAGAAGACTTATAATTAGGATACTTATTGGTATAAGAGAAAAGTAAAAAGCAGCTTGTCCGCCATGGTGTTCAAAAACGTAGCCGGTTATAATAGACCCGGTAGTTCCTCCAAGCGCAGAAAAAATAACAATCAGCCCGCTCATGGATCCATGCATTCTAACTGGCAACGAACTAAGAATTACAGAATTTATAGCCGGATAAATAGGGGCCAGTAGGATACCTATCAGGGGGAACATAAATGCGACCATTGGCGCCTCTGACCAGCTGGTTATGTTAGTCACATTAAGATTGGATGTAAGCGGGATAACCAGCAACACAAGCGTAGCTGCAAGAAGCAGGCAGCTAATCAGTACTTTTAGCCAGTGGATTTTTCTTAGTAAGATGCCGGCCGTAAACCGCCCTACTGCAGTAGACGCGGCAAGGATGCTTGCCATTTGAATACTAAGTGTGGTTGACAGATGCAATACTTTACTATTAAAGGTTGGAAGCCAACTCATGATACTCTGTTCAATAAGAACGTAAAAAAACACGCTGACGATAAATATCAATACTAACGGCTTTATCGCCAATTTTATCATACCAAGAAAATCTTCAC
>JANXYS010000511.1 GCA_025355935.1 Chitinophagales bacterium
GTTACTGCTAGCCTGTAATATCTTCACAAGTGTAGCACTGGGGATATACCGAATGTACATAGGGCCTTCGGTATTGAGTTCGGTAGAGGAAACGTTGCCGTTTACCACGAAGCCAACCGTGCTTTTTGAGTTTAAAAAATAATCAAGCCCGCCTTTAAAGTTATGCCCTTTATTGTGAGACAGCATCCGGTTAGTTTGTTCGAAGCTGCTGTCGGCCTGTTGCCTGAATAACCTGAAGTTATTCTGGTTAATTCCCTGGTTGTAATTATAAGTACCAAATATATTTGTCTTGCTATTGCGGTTGTTTAGTGAAAGTCCTCCATTGAACTTTGCGTAGGTACCTATATTGTAGCCCCCGTTTACCGTTCCATTGGTGCCAAAGTTTTTATTTTTTTTCAGCCTGATATTGATAATGCCGGCATTACCTGCAGCTTCATATTTGGCAGAAGGATTGGTGATGATTTCGAAAGATTCGATTTGTGTGGATTGAAGGGATTTAAGATAAGCGGCAAGGTCTGCTCCGCTTAACGGACTCGGTTTCCCGTCAACATACACCTGGACCCCATTTTTACCGCTCAGGCTTAGATTATCATCCTTATCCACCATCACTCCAGGAGACTTACGAAGCAATTCCAAAGCATCGTTACCCGTAGCGTTAATTGTTCCTTCCACATTTACAATCATTTTATCTGCCCTCACTTCTATCATTGGCTTCTTCGCAGAAACTGTAACACCCGCAAGGTTCGCACTCATTTTTAATAGCTTTACCTCACCAAGGTTTATATCGACGTTTTCAATTGTAACGGATTTTATGGCGGGTTGATAACCTATATGACTTAAACTGATAAGATAACTGCCTGCCTGAACTGCTAAGAATACAAAACTACCGTCATCTTTACTGGCTGCAAATTTTACAACTGACGAGTCCTTTCCGCGGAGCAACGAAACTGTAACGCCCTTTTTCAACAGCGAATTTTCATCTTTGACGGTTCCGGTAATATTTTGAGCATTCGTGGTGGCGAAACACAGCAGTGATAGTACGGTAGTTAGAATTGATCTCATAGTAGTTTTTTTATAGGCCGCAAAATTATCCAACTTGTGAAAAATAACAACAGATATGTAGCCAAGTGGAGCAATTTGTTGAAGAGCGGTTAGGTGAATGTGTAGAAGCCTAAATATTGGTTCCTCCAAGGCAGCCACCTTATATACAACATTGTTGCAGTTTTAAATATATGTTGTAGCTTTGCGCCTTGAATAGTCAACGGCAAATATTACAAAAAAAAGGAAATGCCCTCTTGTTCCTTTTGCTGTTCATGACTGTTCAGTCAGTAAAGGTTTTGCACACCCATGAAATTGCACCTCCTGCAAAAAAGATTAGTTTTGGAATATCGGTGAAAGCTGCATTCTATTCGTGCAACATTTGTGATTATAATTTTGCGAAGGATCAGGACCACTACTATTTCCTGTCTACCTTACCCCTGCCAGTTTCTGTAATTACGAGCTATACTTTTTTTACAAGCAGCTCTATTTTTGATTATACGCCTGAGTCTGCAACCAGAGGCCCCCCTTCTGCTGTTAGCATTCTTACTTAGTTACAGGCTGATGCAACTTGCTTGGTTCAGCCCGGCCAACTTAGGCTTCATGGCACTGAGACCATGGTTTTTCTTTTATTTGGATTCACTATTTTTTCACGAATGCTTTCGTGGAATCCCATTCATTATTTTTTTATGAAAAATATTTTTTTATTGTTGCTTCTTTTCTTTGCTCTGCAATCAAAATCTTTTAGCGATACGCCCATGGGCCGTCTGTCCAGCCATAATTTACAGGGAATTTTTACGGGAAAGATTACGGATGCCAAAACAGGTGCGCCAGTCTCGGGCGTATCTATTTATATTACTGATATTAAAACCGGCAGTTCTACCAATGCGCTTGGCGTATTTACTATTCGCAACATAAGTGAGGACAAACACCTGGTCGAAATTTCGCATATTGGTTATAACAGTATCATTGAAACGGTTCAGATCTCAGGAAATACCCAAAAAGATTATTCTCTTACCGAGGCAGTCATTGAAAATAATACCGTGATAGTAACGGGTGTAACTGGAGCAACGCAAACGAAAAAAGTTCCGTTCTCAGTGGAAGTTTTACGAAGCAAAGATTTCTTTCAAAATACATCCACCAATATTATGGAATCACTTACCAAGATTGGGGGAGTAAATACGCTTGCAACTGGCCCCGCGATAAGTAAACCGGTTATAAGAGGTTTAAGTTATAACAGAGTGCTTACTGTAAATGATGGCGTTCGCCAGGAAGGGCAACAATGGGGTGATGAGCATGGCATCGAGGTTGACGAAGCAAGCGTGAACAAGATAGAAGTGCTCAAAGGACCTGCATCCGTAATCTACGGTAGCGACGCACTTGCCGGAGTCATCAACATCATCACAAATGTTCCAGCGCCCGTAAATACCCTCAAAGCAAACATTGGCAGTAACTATCAAACCAACAACAGGCTGCGGACGTTAAATGCAAACATCGGGGCAAATCATGATGGCTTTAACTGGAATGTTTATAGTTCCAATAAAATCGCGCAGGACTATACAAATAAATATGATGGGCCTGTGTTCAACTCAAAATTCAACGAACACAATGTAGGGGGATATGCAGGACTCAACGGAAAGTGGG
>JANXYS010000024.1 GCA_025355935.1 Chitinophagales bacterium
ACACTACGTATGCACGTGCACAGGTTGATGATTACCCCTTTGGCGGTGGAGCAGGAATGGTTATGATGGTGGAACCACTGGTAAATGCAATTGAGCAGCTTCAGCAAAAAAATAAGTACGATGAGATTATCTATCTCACCCCCGACGGAAGAACCTTCAATCAAAAAATGGCAAACAACCTGTCATTAAAAAATAATTTAATGATGATTTGCGGCCATTACAAAGGAATCGACCAGCGTGTACGCGATCACTTTATCACTTCTGAAATTTCGATCGGAGACTATGTTTTAAGTGGAGGAGAACTTGCCGCTGCAGTACTTACTGATGCAATTGGGAGGTTGCTTCCTGGCGTATTAAATGACGAAACATCAGCACTTTCAGATAGTTTCCAGGATAACTTATTAGCCCCCCCCGTGTACACCAGGCCTGAGATTTTCCGGGGATGGAAGATACCAGATATTTTAAAAAGCGGTAATCACAAACTCATCGACGAATGGAAGCACGACCAGGCAGTAGAGCGAACAACCCAACGCAGACCAGATTTGTTAGATGACAAGTAATTAATGTAATTAATTGCTGAAAATCTTTTCATCAATTGGGATGTTGGTCTCAATTTTATCAAATAAGGTAGTTCCCCGACTATTGGTCAAACTATACGGAAACCAGTACCCATCAGCATTCTGTTTATAGTCTCCATAAGAAAACTCAACAGCGTTATCAGATCCCTGAACATTCTCTACGGAAGTAATCTTTGCGATACGATATGTAGCTCCATCAATATAATAGTTGACTGTTTTACCTTTTTTAAAGGTCACTAACAGGTTATATGCTTCGCCATTTTCCAGCTTCTCTTTACCTTTTAAAACTACGGTGTTTCCCTTTTCTTTGTAATCCAGCAATGGGCCCTGGATATCGAGTTGTGTGATTGATGTTTGCAGTTCGCCCGGTTCCATATCCTGCGGGGCGGCCATGCCCATTATTGGCATAAACACTTTGCCGGAATTGCTATTGAGGTATTGAAAGTTGGAAGTTCCCATCACTTCAATATCCATACGGCTTCCTACAAGATGGGATTTACTGGAAACAATGGAAATATCTGCACCCTGCACAGTCATTGATCCTGTCATTTTCACCGTTTTAAGGGTTTGTAATTTCTCTTTTCCACCCATTGCCTTTACATACTGCGCAATGATCTCGTCAACAGTTTGTGCATTTGATGTTGTAAAAGAAAAAAGAGAAGAAGACAATAGAAATAAAGAAAGAAAAGTTTTCATCGATAGCTGTTGTTAAATGAAGTAGATGGAATAAAGATATAAAGATTATGATTAGTAATTTTACCGCACAAATAATTTAACGCGCACTTCATAAAAAATCGGGATGGCATCTTCGTTCAGCATTGTTGGTAATATTGTGGATATTGAAAACAGAAGAATTTTCTACGGCGTTGTAACCGTAGACGATGCAAGAATCGCACGCATTGAAGAAACCGGTGCTGAAGAAAAAAATTCGGACTATATTTTACCAGGCTTTATCGACAGTCATGTACATATCGAAAGCAGTATGCTGGTTCCATCAGAGTTTGCAAAGCTTGCGGTTGTGCACGGTACAACGGGTACTATCAGCGACCCGCACGAAATTGCAAACGTATGTGGCTTACCGGGCGTGAAGTTCATGATAGAAAATGGTCATACAGTTCCATTTAAATTCCATTTCGGGGCACCAAGCTGCGTTCCCGCCACTGTTTTTGAAACCGCCGGCGCATCATTAGATTCTACTATAGTTGAAGAACTTCTTGCGCATCCTGAAATTAATTACCTCAGCGAAATGATGAATTTCCCCGGTGTTTTAAACGGCGATGAGGAAGTGCTGAAAAAAATAGCAGCGGCGAAAAAATATGATAAACCCGTTGACGGCCATGCACCCGGGTTAAGAGGGGATATGGCTAAACAATACATCGATGCCGGAATTAGTACCGATCATGAATGTTTTACAGCGGAAGAAGCCCTAGACAAACTTAACTGCGGGATGAAGATCCTTATTCGCGAAGGCAGTGCGGCAAGGAATTTTGATGCCCTAATAGACCTCCTGGAAACTCATCCCGATAACATGATGTTTTGCAGCGACGACAAACATCCGGACAGCCTGGTGGACGGCCATATTAATTTGTTGTGCGCACGTGCAGTTGATAAAGGGATCAATATATTCAACATTCTCAAAGCCGCCTGTATTAACCCGGTATTGCATTACAGCATGCGGAATGGCATTCTGCGCAAAGGTGATGCTGCAGATTTTATAGTTATTGAAGACCTGGTGAATTTCAAAGTAAAGCAAACCTTTATAGACGGTGTTTTAGTAGCAGAGAACGGACACTCGCTCATCAGTACTTCCCCTGCTACCATTATAAATGAATTCGATTGCCCGAAAAAAGAAGTGAAAGACTTTTTTGTTTTTGCAGCCGACGTCCAAAACGATATTGCTGTTATTGAAGCACTCGAAGGCCAGCTGATTACCAATAAAATTTATGTAGCCCCTACCATTCTAGACGGGCAGATTATTTCCAATGCCGCTACCGACATTTTAAAAATTGTAGTAGTAAACCGCTACCAGGATGCTCCAATTGCAAAAGGCTTTATTAAAAATATCGGGCTGAAAGTAGGAGCAATCGCGTCAACCGTAGCGCACGACAGTCATAACATTGTTGCTGTTGGAACAGATGACCAAAGTTTATGTGAAGCCGTCAATCTTTTAATTGAACAAAAGGGTGGGATCAGTGCAGTATCCGAAGAAAAACTCCTGGTACTCCCCCTCCCTATTGCGGGCCTGATGAGTAATGAGGATGGGTATAAAGTAGCGGCAGACTATACTGCTATCGACAAATTTGTAAAGGAAAAATTGGGTAGCACGCTTAATGCTCCGTTTATGACATTATCTTTCATGGCCCTACTGGTAATTCCTCATCTTAAGCTTAGCGACAAAGGCTTGTTTGACGGAGATAAATTCAAGTTCATTTAGCAAATTGTCGAGAGGATAAATTAAAATTTAGCAGTCATTACTTTTAACGCCACGCTATCCGTTCCTTTAGGTGTGAAGTATTTGGTTTTAAAACTCTTACTGCCCCCTGGATGGACAGTTTCATAAATTGTCTGACTGTCTTCTTCGAGAAGCGCGCCTGTTTTACTGTAGAAAGAAAATTTCAAAGCAACGTCTTTAAAGATAACAATTTTAGCTGTATTGACGATTACTCCATTTACCACTGTTTGGCCAAAGAAATTCTTTTTATTACTGCCACTTACTTTTAAAAAACGTTCCGGATATTTTGACTCAGTTTTTGCCAGTGACTCCTTTGATTTTTCATACTTGTCTTCAGAGGAGATGTCATACCGATCACCAAGATTGCATGAGGAGTTTATTATGGCACTCGTTATTAAAAGTAAAAGCAATCGATTCATAGTTGGAAATTAATGGAAGGCAAATGGCAGTTCAAAAGTAAGGATAGTGTAATCGTTTAACCAGATTTTTTTAATTCATCTGGAATTTTAACTTATTGTTGTTGACTGTTCTTCACAGCAGTACATTTGCATAAGCGATCTTCTGAATATGTGCATTCCAACGGCAGTTAACGGTTAAAACTTTCCCGAAAATGGTAAATAATTTAAGTAAGCATCACTCACTTGTAAGTAACTGGGTTAGCGAATTGCGAAATGTAGACGTTCAGAATGACCGAATGCGTTTTCGCCGGAATCTTGAGCGCATTGCAGAGGTAATTGGATATGAAATAAGTAAGCAGTTAGAGACAGAAGAAAAAGAGATTGTTACCCCGATGGGTATCGCGACATGCAAAATGCTAAAGGAGCAGCCTGTTTTGGCGACGATACTCCGTGCCGGACTGGCCATGCATAACGGATTACTAAATTATTTTGATCGTGCTGATAATGCTTTCCTGAGCGCCTACCGGAAACACCACCTGGATGGAACTTTTGAAATC
>JANXYS010000025.1 GCA_025355935.1 Chitinophagales bacterium
ATAAATCCCTTTTCAAAATCAGTATGAATTACACTTGCCGCCTGAGGGGCCTTCCAGCCATGCTCGATTGTCCATGCTCTAACCTCCTGTACTCCGGCTGTAAAATAGGTTGACAGGTTGAGTAATTTGTACGTAGAATGAATAAGCCTGTCAAGAGCGGGCTCTGTCATTTTATATTCTTCCATAAACATCGCCTTATCGTCCGCATCTTCAAACTCTGCGATCTGCGCCTCTACCGCGTTTGTCATGATTATCACCTCATTGCCTTCATTTTTAACTCCTTCAATGAGTGCATCTGAAAATTTATTACCGGTATGCATACTTGCCTCATCAACGTTGGCAACATATAAAACTGGTTTGTCGGTGAGTAAAAATATATCTGCTATTGCAACTTTTTCTTCCTTTGATAATTTGAGCGAGATGACATTTTTTCCCTGCTCCAGGTGCAGTCTGCAGCGCTGTAATACATCAAGTTCCAGTTTCATCTTTGGATCACCGTTCTTGATTAGTTTTTCTGTACGTTGAATTTTCTTTTCAACACTCTCGAGATCTTTTAATTGTAGTTCCGTTTCTATAATCTCCTTATCACTAATAGGGTCTATTGGTCCCTCATCCCGCAAAATATTTTCATCCTCGAAGCAACGGATTACCTGGATGATAGCGTCGACCTCTCTTATATTCGCCAGGAACTTATTTCCTAGACCTTCTCCTTTGCTCGCTCCCCTCACAAGGCCGGCAATATCAACGATCTCGATCTGCGTTGGCACGGTACGGTTAGGAACAACCAGTTCCTCTAGTTTTTTCAACCGCGGATCCGGAACGTTTACTAGTCCGGTGTTAGGCTCAATAGTGCAAAACCTGTAATTACTGGCCTGCGCTTTTGCGCTGTTACTCACCGCGTTAAAAAGAGTTGATTTACCAACGTTTGGTAAACCCACTATACCTGCCTGTAAAGCCATATTAATAATTATATAAAGTTGACAGTTGAGCGTCCTGGTAGAAAACTATAAAGACTTCAATCTATAGAACGCTCGTTTTTTTAAGTGGGCAAAGGTAAGCTTTGTAAATTTCTTTTCATATTAATATAGTAATTTTCCAACTGCATTCAGTGTTCATCATTTATGTACTAAAAAACGCGATATCCTATGGCATTAAGTCGAATCTGGTCGGCATTTATTATTATAGCAATTATTATAGCGGGTATCAAGTGTTTCGTGTTTCCAATAACTAACCGAGCCATTTTTACCAATATGGTAACTGGTAAATCAGGAGACACGATAAAACTCTCCAGGGTCGACAGCAGTACTGCAAATCCCTTAACGATCAGCTTTCTGGACAGTAATAAAGGAAAATCCTTCTCAAACGGCGAAATTCAAACTATAAAGTTTTCCGGCAGCAAGTATTTAAATTTCAAGATCCAATCTGCGGACGGGATTATCGAAACCTGTCAAACCGCGGTAACATTGAGTTTGAAGCTGATTGGCTTTATGGCCCTTTTTATGGGATTTATGAGTATAGCGGAGAAGGCTGGAGGTATTAGGTTTCTCTCGCGCATTATTGGTCCTTTCTTTTCTAAAATCTTTCCTGAGATCCCGAAAGGGCATCCATCCATGGGCCATATGATGATGAATTTTAGCGCGAACCTGCTAGGACTTGATAATGCCGCAACTCCATTTGGCATCAAGGCCATGGAAAGCCTGCAGGAAATTAACCCTGATAAAGAAACCGCATCCAATTCGCAGATCATGTTTTTATGCTTGCATGCGTCCGGCCTAACACTTATACCAGTAAGTATTATTGCCCTCAGATCGGCCGCCGGAGCAGCTAACCCCATGGATATATTTATTCCCTGCATGATTGCCACTTTCGTAGCTACTATCGCAGCTATGATTATTGTATCGGTAAAACAAAAAATAAATGTTTTTCAACCGGTAATCATCAGTTGGGTTTTAGGGATCTCTGCTCTCATATCGCTACTTGTTGTTTACATCCGGTCTTTGGATACAGATGCTGTGCAACTTTTTTCCGGAGCTCTGAGTAGCGGCATCATTTTACTCATTTTTATTGCGATTATTTTTGCCGGATTATACAAAAAAATTGATGTTTTCTCTTCCTTTATAGACGGCGCGAAGGGTGGCTTTGAAACGGCCGTCAAAATCATACCTTACCTCGTGGGCATGCTGGTAGCAATAAGTCTGTTACGTACCAGCGGAACTTTCGACGCATTGATCAACGGAATGAAAAGTGTATTTGCGGCTTTAGGAACGGATACGCGTTTTGTAGACGGATTACCCACCGCGCTGGTTAAGCCCTTCAGTGGTGGCGCGGCGCGGGGAATGATGGTTGACACTATGAAAACTTTAAAACCAGACTCTTTCGCCGGACGATTGAGCTGTATTTTGCAGGGAAGCAGCGATACGACATTCTATGTCATCGCGGTTTATTTCGGAGCAGTCTCAATCAGGAATACAAGGTATGCAGTAGGTGCCATGTTATTAGCAGACCTTGTAGGGATCATTACATCAATTGTGCTTTGTTATTTCTTTTTTGGATAAGCTTAACCTATTAAATCCAAGAGACGATTATTTTTTTTGTCTAAATGTTGTCTTATCCTGTTTTGTTTTTGAAGGGCGTAGCTTATTAGGTAGGGAGGGCGCTAAAGGGGGTGCATTTTCGGATTCGTCTTCCTGCGGTTTATCAAAATAATTGGCAAAAATATTTATGAGATTCTTGGCTTTGTAAGTGGCAGCTGTATAATGATTATTTACAAGAATGATGGTGGCATCCTCATCATGAAGTCGTATGAATGCAGCGTTGTTACCATGCCACCAGCCATTATGGAAGATCATCTTCTTTCCATTTGGAAAATTGTCCATGCGCCAGCCTAAACCGTAATTCTTCACACCCGGGCGTTCATTGCTGTAGGGCTTATAAGCCTCATCAAGCGTTGCCTGTTTAAAAATAACATTACTGCTCAAAGCACGATCCCATTTAAGCAGGTCTCTAACGGTACTGTACACGTTTTTGTCGCCATATACATCATCAAGGTACATTAATGGAATCTCCCTACCACGCCAGTCATAATTTGGTGGAACAGACGCGCTGTCGGACGGAGTATAGATAAAGGTGTTTTTCATCTGCAGTGGAATAAAAAAAGTTTTATTGATGTATGCAGGAAATTGTTCACCGGTTACTTTTTCAATAAGAAGAGCAAGCAGGGCATAATTGGTATTACAATAAGTAAAACGGGTATCCGGGGGTGCAATGTTTGTTAGTTCCCCTTTCCTGTTCACCAGATAATTAAATACGTCCTGGTTTTTAATATGAACTTTTTTATTAGCCCATAATTTTTCCATGAAATATAGATAGTTGGGTAAGCCACTTCTGTGACTTAATAGATTCCTGATGGTGATGCCCGGATAATTAAATGTTGGAAAATATTTACTGTAAAGGTCATCAAGGTTAATTTTTCCATCCTGCCACAATTTGAGAGTAGCCATTGCTGTGATGGTTTTTGAAACTGAAGCGATATGAAATGGTGTTACAGAAGTAATAGAATCTTTTCCACCCAGTCTGACAGTTCCCTTATATTTTTCAAACACAATATTGCCTCCCTTAGCGACTAAGATACCGCCATTAAAACCGCTATTTTTCAGCACTGTATCGTACCATGTTAGTGTTTTCTGATATAATTTAGTCCGCTCAATTTCCGAAATAGTGGAAACTGCAGGCACCGCCAGTATAACGGTATCGGCAATAAAAATTGCCGCAGATTTAGCTGGAGCGGTTTTGCAGGATTCTAATACACTTGAAGAATAAATAAGAAACAGACCCGAGAGAATGAAAACAACAAATATATGAAAGTAGGTTTTTCGGTACAGACAACGTAGGTATAGCATTCGTAATATTAAGTGAGTATAGAATATATTTGTGCAAAATAAAGGGTATTTATTATGGCTGAGAAAAAATTAACAAGTTATCCAAAGGAAAAAATCAATATTCTTTTTTTAGAGAATATAAGCGACGTGGCGGTAAACCGCTTTATTGATACTGGTTACAGCAATGTAAAGAAACTAACTGGTGCTGTAAATCAGGAAGAACTCATTAAAGCTATCAAAGATGTGCATATTCTTGGTATCAGAAGTAAGACACAGGTGACCCCTGAGGTTTTGAAAGCTGCACAAAAGTTACAGGCTATAGGTTGCTTTTGTATCGGAGTGAACCAGGTCAACCTTGATGCAGCAACCAAACATGGCGTTGCCGTTTTTAATGCTCCGTATAGTAATACACGGAGCGTTGCAGAATTGGTAATTGCCGCATCAATTATGCTTGTGCGTAAGATAATTGATAAGAACAAGGCTGCGCACGAGGGTCGGTGGATGAAAGATGCCAGCGGCAGTCATGAGTTACGTGGGAAAACTATAGGCATAATCGGGTATGGAAATATTGGCAGCCAGGTGAGTGTGCTGGCGGAGGCATTGGGTATGAAGGTTCTTTTTTACGATGCTGAAACAAAGATGCCTCTAGGCAATGCAACTGATAGCAAGACATTAAAAGAGCTGTTAAAAAATGCAGACGTAGTTACTCTTCATATTCCGGAGATTCCTTCCACTGAAAACCTTATTAATAAAACCAATTTGCCTTACTTTAAGAAGGGTGCAATACTTATAAATTATGCTCGCGGGACTGTAGTGGATCTTAATGCATTACGCAAGTTTCTTTTGAGTGATCATTTGGGAGGGGCTGCAATTGACGTATTTCCGGTTGAACCCGAAAAGAACGGCGATCAGTTTGAATCTGTCCTCCAGGGTCTCCCGAACGTAATTCTTACTCCACACATTGGCGGTAGTACGCAGGAAGCACAAATGAATATCGGCGAAGATGTAAGCAACAAATTATTTAATTATTTGGAAAAGGGAATAAGCACGGGTTCTCATACGCTTCCTGCGCTGGCGTTACCGCCCCAGGAAGGCGCTCATCGAATTCTGCATATACATCAGAATGTGCCAGGCGTACTGAGCCAGGTAAACACACTGTTGGGAAAACATAAAATTAATATCGTGGCACAATACCTCAAAAACAATGACCAAATCGGCTACGTTGTTCTTGATGTTGATAAAAGTCTGAGTAGAAACGCTGTTGAATTATTAAAAAGCATTAAGGAAACCATCAAAGTTCGCATGCTTTATTAAGGGTTTGTGCCTCCAACCAGCCGCAGTAAAGGTAATTAAAATTATAATTTGTGATTCTGAACTTTCAATAACAATTGAAAGTTTGTATCTTTGCTATCTAAATTTAGGTTATGAAATTAGTTATATTGGGAGGTGGGTTTGGTGGCCTGAGACTGGCGAGAAAGCTAAGTAACAAGCGTGGATTTGAAGTAACTCTAATTGACAGATTTAATTATCACCAGTTTCAGCCATTGTTTTACCAGGTGGCAACTTCAGGCCTGGATGCGAGCAACATTTCTTTTCCTTTGCGAAAAGTTTTTCATTATTCAAAGAATGTGCGGTTTCGCATGGCGCAAGTAAAGGAAGTAATGCCCGGCAGCAATAAGGTGGTTACGGATATTGGGGAGTTCGATTATGACTACCTGGTTATCGCTACGGGGGCCGGAACCAATTTTTTTGGAAATGCCGCGATGGAGGCTAATGCTTATCCTATGAAAAGTACCGGTGAAGCACTGAAGATCCGGCATAAAATATTGCAGAATTTTGAGGATGCCTTGAGCGCTCCGAATGACGTTGAAAGACAGCGGTTACTCAACGTAGTGATAGTTGGCGGAGGCCCAACAGGCGTTGAAATGAGTGGGGCTATCGCCGACATGCGAAAATTTGTGCTCCCTAAGGATTACCCTGAACTTGATTTCACTAAGATGAATATCTACCTCCTTGAAGGTTCGCCAAATACACTCGGGGTCATGAGTAAGAAAAGCAGTGAACAATCTTGTAGTTATCTGCATAAGCTGGGAGTTATAGTTATGACAAATACAATTTTGAAAGATTATGACGGGAAGACTGCCGTTACGCAGGACGGCAAAAGAATCGACAGTAGCCTGGTAATATGGGCGGCTGGTATTAAAGGAAATGTTCCTGCCGGAATTCAGCCAGATATCATCATGAAGGGTAACCGTATTAAAACGGACAGGCATTGCCAGGTTGTAGGAATGAGTAACATTTTTGCAATTGGTGATGTTGGTTATATGGAGGAACCTGCTTTTCCGCACGGCCATCCACAGGTTGCCCCCGTGGCTATCCAGCAGGCTGACATGTTGGTTAACAACCTTACTGCCATAGAAATGAAAAGCGGTAATCAGCAAATGGAAGAGTTTGTATATAATGACAAAGGCGCGATGGCCACCGTTGGTCGAAACCTGGCAGTAGTAGACGTACCTAAACCTAAGCTTCATTTCGGGGGCTTTTTTGCCTGGCTGGTTTGGATGAGTCTGCACCTTATGCTGATACTTGGCGTAAAAAACAGGCTTGCAGTATTTTCCAACTGGCTGTACAATTACTTTACACGCGATCAGAATCTGAGACTAATCTTTAGGGAGTTTTATAAACAGAAAGAAGCATGAAAAGGCCATTCCTGAATGCAAAGTGGAATAATCTGGTAATGGTTAATTACAAAATTGATCCGTCGATACTTTATCCCTTTTTACCTGTTCATACTGAACTCGACACCTTCAATGGAGAAGTGTATGTGAGTGTAGTGGGTTTTCTTTTTGCGGAAACCAGGATGTTGGGACTTCGTATTCCTTTCCACATCAATTTCGAGGAGGTTAATCTTCGATTTTACGTGAGGCATAATGATAAGGGTGTGTGGAAGCGTGGAGTGGTGTTCATAAAAGAGATAGTGCCTCGGGCTGCGATAACGCTTGTAGCAAATACGCTTTACCGGGAGAATTACTGTACGATGCCAATGAGGAACTCACTAAGCCTTAACGGGGATGAGTTAACGATGTCTTATCAATGGAAATTCAGGAGAAAATGGAACAAATTAGAGGCGGTAGTATCGAGCCGCGCGGTTCCAATGGAACCAGGAAGCGAAGAAGAATTCATAGCCGAACATTATTTCGGGTATGCTAAATACAGTGAAAAAATTACATTCGAGTATGCTGTTGCTCATCCCCGGTGGCAAATTTATCCGTTGAAAAGCTTTGAACTGGATTGTGACTTCGCTACGCTGTATGGTCCAAAGTTTTCATTTCTTAAAACGCAAAATCCGTCTTCAGTATTTGTAGCTGCCGGATCAGAGGTAACCGTTTCAGATAAAAGGAAGTTGTGATTTCGCGCCCATGTGATGCAATCCATTCTCACACCGGCAGTTGTTAGCCTTTGGTTACAAAAAGCAACTATAAGCTTTAAGGCAACAGTTCAGGTTTATTTCCACAATAAGCATAAAGTCTCTGAATTCAAACGTACAAATAATTATTAGTGCTCAGCTTGCAAGCCTGTGCGTACTTGGGGAGGATAAGGAATTTAATTTTCTTGCGCTAATTCTACGGGCTAAAACTTCATTTGTCCAACTATATAAAAAATCAGCTGGGCATTCCTTCCGCCGCTGAAGAGGAAAGATTTATTGTCTCTATTTTTCCAAAAGTCGTGTAGCTTTATTTTATTATAATTCTACACGAAGCTCTTATGATTAATTATGAAATTATACATTAGAAATATGGCCTGCGAAAGCTGTAAACTTGTAGTCAAAGAGGCTCTTGAAAAACTTCATCTCCATCCGCAAAGAGTTGAGTTAGGCGAAGCAGAAATTAAAGGGGACCTAAGTCCGGACAAACAAAAAAGACTTAACGATGCCATTCGGAAAGCGGGCCTTGAGCTAATTGAAAATAAGGAAGGAATCCTCCTTGAAAAAATAAAAAAAGAAATTCAAAAATATGCTTACACAAGCGGCGGGAAACCGAGCATCAATCTTTCGCGGCATTTGGCAGAAAAATTGAACTATAGCTATAGTTATATCGCAACATTCTTTTCATCAATGGAAGCTAAAACCATTGAACAGTATGTAATATCACTCAAAGTGGAACGCGCGAAAGAGATGATTCTTTTCAAAGAAATAACACTTTCTGAAATTGCTGTCAAACTGAACTACAGCAGCGTTGGGCATCTGTCTGCACAATTTAAAAAAGTCACTGGCCTTACGCCCTCGCATTTCAAGTCTCTTAAGGAAAAAAAACGCATCGTTTTGCAACAACTTTAATTGCGAAGTACTTCCATCAACCTTAATATCCTTTTTGCGGGCAATGGTTCCAAATTTGAAATGAGATAACTTGCGTAATTTTAATGACCACAAAAGAGAAAAATGGAATTTGTAGATTATTATAAAATATTAGGGATTGATAAAACTGCTACGATCGACGAAATAAAAAAAGCTTATCGTAAACAGGCCAGGAAGTTGCACCCAGACTTAAATCCTACTGACAAGGAGGCTGATAAAAAATTTCAGCAGGTAAATGAAGCGAATGAGGTGTTAAGCGATCCTGAAAAAAGAAAGAAATATGATAAATATGGTAAGGATTGGCAGCATAGTGAGCAATTTGAACAGGCACGTCAATCACGTACTGGAAGCCAGGGAGGATCATTCTCCGGTGGATTTGAAGGTGGTGGCGATTTTTCGGACTTTTTTGAGTC
>JANXYS010000006.1 GCA_025355935.1 Chitinophagales bacterium
GGAGACTTTAACGGAGATGGGAAACTCGATCTGGCGACCGCAAACGACGACTATTACAACAATCTCTCGGTGTTCCTTGGGAATGGTGACGGGACATTCGATGCCTGCCTGGAAGTAACAGCGGCAATAAGCAAGTCGGCCTCAACAATACTTTTATCTGTGCCGTTATACTCAAGTGCCGTCTGTAATTGTTCAATGATACCGAAGTTGGCTAACCGTAGATTAAGTCTGAACAACTTGCTCGTTGCATCAAGAATATCATTCTGCAACAAACTCTTTGTAACGCCATCTTCCAGCTTTGGAATTGCCAGCTTAAACCCTTCCATCTGGGCTTCCAGTTGTATGATCTGGTCACCAATTTTAGCCTTCCCATCAGGCGAGCCATTGAGTCGTTTTGACAACAATATTTTACGGGAAATAAAGTCCCCCTTATCCTGGTTTACAGCTTCGATGAGGCGGGTACATTCATCCTTTGTCATTAATTTTTGAACGTCGTAGTTCATAACATTTACATTTAAATTGGTTAAAAAATAGGGTGGTTTCATTGTTGCAATCCCTTACTAGTCTAGCATAGCAAGGTATTTTGTGATCACATCTGCTTGTGCAATAAGCAAATCTTTTTTAATTTGTAGTTCTAATTGCGGATAAGGGCCGTTAACTTTCATAACGCATCTTCTATGATGCAGCTTCCTTTCAAAATGAGGGTAATTTTCTCCGTCTATTGGTAAACACTCAAGCAATTTCCCACATGCCTCCACTTCATTCTTCGCCGTTTCAAAAGTATCTTTTACTGTTTTCAAGGATTTATCTCTCTTCCATTGAGAACATTTTAGATCGAGCATTTTTATTTGCCAGAACTCGCGAAAAGTTTCTTTGCCTTCTAGTGGAACAGTCTGAACTATAGCTGTGTCAGCTGTTACTTTGACTTTTTCTAAGCTATCACGCAGTTGGGATAACAGGATTTGAGATGGAGCGGATAGATCACGGTGACCAATAACTGCCATTGATATTTGTGAACGAGTAGTTTTTAATAGTCTCGCAACTTCATTTTGGTTGATTTCGTAATTTTTTACTAAGTCAATTAATGCTTCTGTGCTTGTCATTGAAAATGATTTATAAAATTGTAAATTCTTTTGAAATCCCGGGCCCGTGGCCACCCGATCACCAGTGATCAGTTGTGGCTCGCAAAACCCGGACAAAATGATGTGGCAGCCCGAGAGCGGGAAAATTCTGTGGCTGGGCTTTTCTTAAAAGATGGAAGGCCACACTTACGAGCATACCGGGATTGACCTGATTTTTTTTTCATAAATAAAATTTGATTTTTGATTTTTCCTAACTTATAATGGCCAAAAACAACGAAAAGGTTGTAGACCTTATTAACTTTTTTTTCATTTTTCCGTAAAAACTTTCTTACTCGCGTTCGTTCTGCACTATTCTTTTCTTTTTTTCACCCTGGTTCCAAAGAGTAAAAATTAGCACGCCGCTCTATGATACCATCCAATTTAGCCAGCGCTTTTTTTGCACAACTGATCGCTTCCAGTATTTCGGTTGACAACCTTTAAAGGTTGTCAACTGCTTTCAGGAGGGACTAACAGCCCAACTTTAAGCTTCAAGACAGGCTGTCAACCGTTGTTGCCGGGCAAAAAAACGACATGCTTCTATTTCTATTTTGGGTATGGCAAAAAGTTGCCGCAGACCCTCCAAGCAAATCAGGTTATATTTTTTACTGCGCCTCTGTTCTTATGTTCTGATGGCACCACGCGCTTCCATTTTTTAAAATTTCTTTTCGCTTCCGATGGATTCGCGGGCCCTGAAAATTCCTCGAGGAAAAAGTACTGCCTCTCTATATGTATATCAATAAAAGCCAGTTTAATTGCATAGAGGCTCCAAAAAAAGATTTTATTTTGTATTAACACCCTGGTTTTCTCTGTCCATTGCGGCGCAAGAATGCTGCGTTGGCGGGTTTTTTTTTAGAGATGCCGGAACTGAAGTTTAAAAACAATTCCTTATACTCTTGTAGTGCTTAAACGCTTTAAAACGCTCATGAAAATCTTAATTATTTTCAAAATAGTTTTCCCTTGTCGTTGATCTTATATATTCCAGAAACTTTGCTTGTACTGTAGTGATGCTTTTTCTCTATGGAACTAACTCTTTCAAAACTCAGTGGCCCGCATCATTTCTTCGTGTTTCTTCTTTTGTTACTTACTTTGTGCCTCAAATAAAAGTTCATGCTTTACATCATCATTGCCCTGCTAGTCATTATTATTTTGTTGTTACTTTTTAAGCCCCAAAACCAGGTACCAAAACTTGAGTCATCCCTGAAAGAAGATTTTCGCATCAACCGCGAGGAGTCACATCGAATTGCGAAAGACAACCGTGAAGAACTTGCTAATACGTTTAAGCGTTTTAGTGAGAGCTTTGATCAGAACATTCGCTCCTTCAACGATCAGTTGCGCGAAAAGTTTAGCCTGCTCGAGGCAAGACAAGCCGAATTAGTAAGGAACACTGAGGCTAAACTCGAGAGCATCCGTGTTACAGTGGAAGAGAAACTTGAGAAAACCCTGAGTGATCGCCTCGGTCAGAGTTTTGAAACCGTAGGCAAACAGCTTATTGAAGTCCAGAAAGGGCTTGGTGAGATGCAGACGTTAGCAAGTGATGTGGGCGGACTGAAAAAAGTGCTTAGTAATGTTAAGTTACGGGGTGGGGTAGGCGAAGTTCAGCTTGCGCTTTTGCTGGAGCAGATGCTTGCGCCGAACCAGTATGACGCTAACGTACGAACGAAGAAAGGTAGCAATGAACCGGTAGAATTTGCCATTAGGTTCCCGGGCCGTAGTGAAGATGAAGCTGCCTTTGTGTACCTCCCCATCGACGCTAAATTTCCAAAGGATGCGTACGAGCATTTAATAGCCGCCTATGAGAACGCTATTCCTGAAGATATCGAGCTTGCTACAAAAAATATGGAAGCCACCATCCGAAAGATGGCAAAGGATATTCGCGATAAATACCTTGACCCGCCCAATACTACTGACTTTGCCATTATGTTTCTGCCCTTCGAAAGTATTTATGCTGAAGTGATCCGTCGCAGCGCCCTGGTAGACCAGCTCCGCGACGAATACAAAATCACCGTCGCCGGTCCAACCACGCTCATGGCCATCCTAAACAGCCTGCAGATGGGCTTCCGCACACTCGCCCTCCAAAAACGCAGCAGTGAAGTTTGGGGCGTACTTTCCAGTGTAAAAACAGAGTTCGAAAAATTCGGCGGCTTATTAGAAAAAGCGCAAAAGAATATCCAGGCGGGACTTGGCCAATTGGATGATGTAGTGGGTACACGCACACGTGCTCTTCAACGACAGTTGAGAGACGTAGAGAGTTTGCCAGCAGCAGAGGTGAAACTGGAGTTACCCGGAGGGATAATTGAAGAATTTGCTATGCCAGACGAGGCGCGGCCATAAGAAATCCGGAAAGCTTAATTATACAGGATGTGAAAAAACCTGATGGGTGGAGAACAGGCATTGCTTTACGGAAGTAATCAGAGATGCCTAAAAAGGAAACCAACCATCGAATGACAGTGTTGTAAGTATTAAATTTCTTGTGCAAGAGAACCTGGGTTTGACGCCCGGAAATCCTTTCCCATATTCCCACCCATTCCCGACCTTTGCTCCTTAAATAAAACTTGATGAACATTACAATCACCGGTTCACTCGGGAACATAAGTAAGCCCTTAACGGAAGATCTTATTCAAAAAGGTCATACCGTCACTGTTATCAGTAGCAAGGCGGATAAGCTAGCAGAGATAGCAGCTCTCGACGCTAAAGCGGCAATAGGCTCACTGGAAGATGCAAAGTTTTTGACAACGGTTTTCACTGGTGCAGATGTGGTTTATTGCGTGGTGCCCCCGAATTACTTTGTTGACCCGGATGTGTTGAATTACTACCATCGTATTGGAACAAACTACGTTACCGCCATTAAGCAAAGCGGTGTTAAACGCGTAATCCATTTGAGCAGTTATTGCGCTCACCTCGAAAAAGGAACAGGGTTGATAGTTGGCTCCCATAATGTAGAAGTTATGCTGAACGCGATACCAGGTATCAACATAACCCACATGCGCCCCGCATATTTCAATTATAATTTTTTCAACCTAATACCTGTTATAAAGCATACAGGAATTATTATGGCAAATTATGGGGGAAATGATAACATCATATTCGTATCGCCTATCGATATTGCTGCTGCGATCACTGATGAGATTGAAACAAACCAGACGGGTATGCATGTTCGTTATGTAGCAAGCGAAGAGTTAACGGGTAACGAGATTGCTTCGACATTAGGCAGGGCCATCGGCAAGCCGGATCTCAAATGGCAACTGATCTCCGACGAACAAATGCAGGCTGCGATGGAGGGCAGCGGCATGCCGGCATCCCTTGCGGGGATGTTTG
The DNA here is from genome assembly GCA_025355935.1 of Chitinophagales bacterium. Lineage (GTDB taxonomy): Bacteria > Bacteroidota > Bacteroidia > Chitinophagales > Chitinophagaceae > Ferruginibacter. The sequence goes on from JANXYS010000006.1 coordinate 4,437, forward strand.
TTGAAATGTTTTCGGCCATGCATCAGGGCAAATTATCAGAAGAGTATAATAAAAATAAGCCTGCTGATCTGGGTAAGATTAAGTTAAAGGATTTTGAAAATGAGTTTGTCGCAAAGTATAACCTTGGGGGCTAATATCTTTTATAAAAATGCTCAGTATTTAATGGGGTATTATAATTTTATTAAAAATTTCGATGAACCAGGATGACTGGAAGAAAATCCGATACCCTGTTATCAGGGGTTTCCTGAAGGTTTATTCAACTGGTAAGGTTACTATTTTCCCAGACTTATTCCTGTAGATTGATCCCGGCTTTTTGTAATTTCACCGATGTATTGCATTTATCCTGGCGGGGAAATTTGAGCCTCAGCAACACAAAACTACATCTATGGAAAGTAAAGTACTGGAACATCTCCTGGTGGAATCGCGGGATACTAAAAAAATTATAGGGATAAGGAAGTCGAATGATATCCTTTATGTAGGATACATTATAGATTTTAACGACCTTTTAGTAGAGATGCAGCAGGTTACCAAGTATGGCCGGGAAGATGGTCTCATTATTATAAAAATTGCCAACGTCGAAACTTTCGAAACTGACGATGAGTACTTAAAATCATACCAGTTCCTTTTCCAGAATTACACGAGAATAAAAAAACAAACAGTAATGGCAGTGCCCATTACAGAGTCTGAAAACTGGCAGTATGATACTTTATTAAATCTTATGCACGAACAGAAATTAGTTACAATCGAGGTCAATAATGATGGCCTTTTCTTTCATGGCTACATCAGTGACCTGGATGATACGCATTTAAGTTTTAATGCAGTTAGTCATATAGGCCGGGACGAAGGGTTTGTAGTATATAAACTGGAGGATATTTCAAGTTTAAGCGTAGATGAATTAGAGAGCCGGAAACGACAGGCATTTTACGACTGGCGAAAAGAAGAGAAATAGAAATCATTACAGGTATATACGGCGTTGTTTAAACTGATGTTGCGAAGCATTTTATTGAAAATAGAAAAATAAATCAATGGACAAATTCGAATATAAAATTATCAACATCTCGAGAACACAGCTGAAAAAAACCGCGTTTCAAACGCAGGTCATGGAAAAATTAAATTTGTTGGGAGCAGAAGGGTGGGAACTGATTACTGCCGAAGGGCTAAACGAAGGTTCGGTATTTTGGCGGGTAAGCGAAACCGTTGATATTTTGTTTATGTTTAAAAGAAAGATTGTCGTCGGGTAGCGATTCTATTATATTCAATTCCCAAGCATTTATTAGATGATTCGCTCTATTTTCAATTATAGAAATAATCCCGCAATGGAAGAGCTATGGTGTATGCGAAGAAGGAAAGCGTATCATCAAATTATCTAGGAAGTGGAAGCCGGCCATGGTGAACGGCCTGCCCGTCGCGTCCATCAAAACTCAACCCATAACAATTTCGATTGAAAATTAGGCGCAGCGATAACGATACCAGTTAGTTTATCGGCACTTCGAATAGGTCCGGTATACATACCCTACATTCAACTACCCTGGCTGGGCATATTTATTTTGTATTTCTTATTGAATTTCAATTCGCTCGTAGACATCTACCTAAATTACAAAGAGGCGCAACAAGACCGGAAGTGATTTTTAATTAAATAATTTTGGCC